>JBOFFB010000771.1:0-2485 GCA_051648385.1 Allobosea sp. | reverse complement strand
GTTGCAGTGCTGGAACGGCTACTCGACAGAGTGATCTTTCGGTGAAGTTTCGCGATTGCACGATTAGGCGCGGCTCTCCACTCGATGAGGACAGTCTTTACGCGATTTCGCTAGCGACCGGACATCAGGGCGGAGATGCGGCAGCCTTGTACGATGATCCGAAGCTGATGGGTCTTGTTTATTCCGTTCCCTATTTGCGACTTTCAGAAGGCCGCTGTTTTGTTGTCGAAGTGGATGGTGCTGTAGCTGGCTTTGCGGTTGGAACACCCGATACTCGCCTTTTTGAACAAGCGTTGCAAACACATTGGTGGCCCGCGCTACGTCAAAGCTATCCCGATCCGAAGGGCGTCGATAGGGAGAACTGGACTGCCGATCAGCGGCGTATTTCTATGTTTTATCACCCAGAACTAGCGCCGTCAGAGGTTGTCATGGCGTTCCCAGCGCACATGCACTTGAATCTGCTTCCGGTAGTTCAAGGACGCGGGATTGGTCAAATACTGGCAGAACAAATGCTGAAACTCATTGGCGATTGCGGCACGCATGTTGGTGTGAACGGATTGAACAAACGCGCACTTGGATTCTGGTCGTCCCTTGGGTTCGAAGAGATCCCAATAGACTCTGTGCCTTTGGGACGTACGACTTGGCTTGGGGCTCGTTCATCAACAGCACTTTGCCGATGATGGCACCGCCACAGGTGCAGTGGGTGGTGATTTCATCAGCTTCAACGTTGCTTGCGTCAAGTCCAAGATGCCCTTCACTTCCAAGGGTAAAACTGCCTTATCGAGATCAGTACCAAAAACCTTCCTTTTCGAGACAGCGTCAACAAAATCAATGCCTTGCGGAGCATCAAGGGTTTGGCCGATGCGAATAGTCTTGAAACTTGTCTCGATTGGAACATCGCCAAAAGGTATGGGTTTCGAGACAGGCAAGTTGCCACCCGAGTGATCAGCGGTCATTCTGATCAGCGTCGCTCCACAGATCGACGTCTCCAAGGCGCACAGCCCCTTGCAAGCGCGCGACAGGCGAGGTCACGCAGCCTGCAAACATTTGGCTGCGTTGCGCGCCCGAGCCAGTGCGAGGAAATTCGCTGTCAGGCGAACATCATCAGACGTTCGACATCTGCGAGCGCCGTGCCCACTTCGTCGTGCGCGCCTCGATGATGTCGACGATCACCACGAGGAAGACGCCGAGGATGGCCAGCACGATCAGGGCCGCGAAGATCAGCGGCACGTTGAAGTCGGCAGAGGCGCGGGTGATCAGGTTGCCGAGGCCGACGTTCGACGCGTTCTGCTCGCCGATCACCGAGCCGACATAGGCCAGCGTGATCGAAACTTTCAGCGCACCGAACAGGTAGGGCATCGAGCGCGGAATGCCGACCTTCAACATGATGTCGAGGCGGCTGGCACCCAGCGCCTTCATCACGTCCTCGGTTTCAGGCTCGATGGTGGCAAGGCCGGTCGCCATGTTGACCACGATAGGGAAGAACGAGATCACGAAGGCCGTCAGCACCGGCGGCAACCAGCCGACGCCGAACCAGATCACCAGGATCGGCACGACAGCAACCTTGGGGATCGAGTTGAAGCCGACCAGCAGCGGGTTGAGGCCCGCATAGAGGAAGCGTGACGAGCCGACGATGAGCCCGAGCGCAACGCCGAACACGACCGAAAGCCCGAAGCCGAACGTGGTCATCCACAGCGTGTGGAAAGCGTTGTTGAGCAGCGGCATGTGATACTGCACCATCGCCGCCCAGACAGCCGATGGTGGCGGCAGGATGAAGCTCGACACCTTGAGCACCCGGCAGGCCACTTCCCACAAGATGAAAAACCCGATGGTGAACAGGTAGGGCGCGAGTTTCAGCGAGGTGTTGCGGTTCAAAAGTCTGGTCCTTCTCAGGCGCCATGGTCACGCCACGACACGCGCATTGCGGATGTGATTGCGCAATTCCTGCACGATGTCGGCAAACGCATGGGTGTAGGTGACGTCGAGATCGCGCGGTCGCGGCAAATCCACCACACTCTCCGCCACGATACGGCCCGGTCGCGAACTCATGCAGAAGATGCGGTCAGCGAGGAAAGTCGCCTCACGCAGGTCATGCGTCACCAGGATGATCGTGACCCCACGCTCCGCATGCAGGTCGCGCACCACGCACCAGAGTTCCTCGCGCGTGAAGGTGTCGAGCGCGCCGAACGGCTCATCCAGCATCAGCAGCTTGGGCTCATGGATCAGCGCCCGGCAGAGCGAGGCACGCTGCTGCATGCCGCCGGACAACTGCCACGGAAACTTCTCGCCCATGCCTGCAAGCCCGACAGAGCCCAGCAGGTTCTCGGCACGTGCCACATACTCGCGTTTGTGGGCACGGAAACGCGAGCGATGCGGCTCAACGATCTCCAGCGGCAACAGAAGATTGTCGAGCACCGTGCGCCAGGGCAGCATCACCGGGTTTTGAAACGCCATGCCGGTGATCTTGAGCGGCGCTGTCACTTCG
>JBOFFB010000770.1:0-2282 GCA_051648385.1 Allobosea sp. | reverse complement strand
CGCGCAGGGGGTTCTTGATCGCTGAGCCGTCCTTGGCCGTGATGAACGGGCTGGTCTCGCGGAAATGATCGAGGTGGAAGTAGATCACGCGGTTCGAGAGTTCCTCGACCACGGACAGGTTGGCGTTGGCTTTCAGCCGCGCCATGTCGGACGGTGGCACGCCTTCGATGACATCGACGTCGCCAGCCAGCATGGCGGCCACGCGTGTCGGCGGTGACGTCAGGAAGCGGAACGAGACCTTGTCCCAATCAGCCTTCTTGCCCCAGTAGGCCGCGTTGCGCTCCATGGTGATGCGGTCGCCGGGCTTGAATTCGGTATATTTGAACGGTCCGGTGCCGCCCTGGCACTTGAGTGCGTTGAATTCCTCGGTGCTCATGCCCTCGGCGCAGGCCTTCGAGACGATGCCGAAGGTCGAAAGGTTGGTCGGCACCAGCGGGGCGGGAGCTGCGGTCTTGATGCGGATGGTGTGGCTGTCGACCTTCTCGATCGTCTGGCCTGCGATGAACGAGGCGAAGCTCGATGGTGAGCGCGGCACATTGGGCAGGCGCTTGAACGTCGCAACCACGTCATCTGCGGTGAAATCCGTGCCGTCAAAGAACTTCACGCCGCGACGGAGCTTGAACTCCCAGGTATTGTCGTCAACAGCCTTCCAGCTTTCGGCGAGGCTTGGTTCCAGTGCCTGCTTGGCGTCCTGCCCGACCAGCGTCTCGAACACCTGCCGCGACAGCATGTTGTTGGGGCTGAGGTTGTGGTAATGCGGATCGATGGAACTGGGCTCCGATGCGAGACCAATCTTCAGTTCCTGGGCGCTGACCGCACTCATCAGCGCGAATGTCGCAGCAGTGGCCAAGGCGAGATGCCGGATTGGTTTCATCGTTCTGTTCTCCCGTGTGGTCGGCTTCTGCCGCGCTGATGCACGACACGTCCGGAGGTCTGGCGATCAATCTGCATGTGGCCGCGGTTTCGGCAAGGGGCTGACCCCTTGCCAACTTCCGAAATCATCAAATATGCGCTCTGATCATTTGTCAGTAAAATTTGTATAATCAGATTGCATGGTTCTATGAGGCATCACTATGCCTTTGCGTCCGGGCGCTCATCGCGCTGGCGCGGTTGGCTGAGTTTGCCAAGACCAGTGTCGGTTGACATCGTCAATATGTATAAAATATATTTGATCAGCGGAAAAATATAACTTTAAGACATAGTCAGATGCGAAAAGACGATATCGCTTTGCCGGGGCGGCCCAGCCTTCGCGAGTTGGAGATTCTGCGCGCCCTGATACTGTCGCGCAAGACAACATCAGCAGCGGCGAGCCTCGGCGTGTCTCAACCTGCGGTGTCGCGCGCGATAGCGGCTCTTGAAGAAAGCATCGGGCGTCCGCTTTTTTCGCGCGAGGGCGGGCGGCTTACTCCCAATGCCGATGCGTTTGCTCTTGAGGAGGAGGCGCGGCCGATCTTCGAGGCATTTGAACGCATCATGCTCCGGCCCGGCACCGTCCAACGACAGGGCATCCTCAAGGTCGTTTCATCGCCGACGCTGGCGCAGTTCGTGCTGCCGGACATACTTGCTGAGCTCCGGATTGCAGAGCCTGATCTGACCATCCATGTTGAAATTGGCAGCAACACAATGGTTGTCGCGTCCGTGGCGGACCGGCTTGCCGATATCGGTCTGGCAGACACGCCACTTCATCATCCGGGCGTGCGGGCAGAGCCGTTGCGCGAGGCAATCGCGCACTGTGTCATGCCCCAGAACCACGCGCTCGCCGAACGGTCACTGATCGTGGCGTCCGATCTGCATGACCAACCGATGATTGCATTGGCCCGACGCTTTCCTTCGCGCATCGAGGCTGACCGCCACTTTGCGAGTGCAGGCGCTAAGCCACGCATCGTGGCAGAGGCAGTGACGTCTGCGTTCGTCTCAGAGCTTGTGCGGCGCGGGGTCGGACTTGCCTTGGTCAACCCGTTTCCACTGACGCTTGGTGGAGCACTTGACGGGCTGGTGGCGCGGCCCTTCGAGCCGGTCATCCGCTATATAACGATGCTGCTCTTTCCCGCTGCGGGGGCCGTTTCTCCTGCGGCGCGGCGATTTGCCGACGTCTTGAAGGCCAGTCAACCCGAGGATGGGCTGACACGGGCCATCCGTTGAAGCTCGAGCAACCGGCCTCGCTCAAAACGCCTTGAACGTGATGATCGTGTGCGTGTCCTGGATTTCGGGCACGGTCTGCACGTTCTGGGCGATGAAGTGGCCAATGTCGACATCCTTGGGGATGTGGAACTTGGCGAGGA
>JBOFFB010000769.1:0-1624 GCA_051648385.1 Allobosea sp. | reverse complement strand
GACAAGGCGCTGGTCAAGCAGATGTCAGGTTACCCGAAAGCGCTTGGCATGTCGGCGGGCGTGATGTTCGTGATGGCGATCCTGCCCGGCATTCCGTTCATTCCGTTTGCCACGTTGGCGGCAGGTGCGGCCTACCTCGCGTGGAAATTCGACAAGGTCAACAAATCCGCTATCACCGACAAAGCCAGCGCGAAAGCCTCGCAGGATGCTGCCGGGCGCGGGCCGGGCACCACAGTCGACCCCTCGCGCGAAGAGACCATGGCCGATATCCTCAAGATGGACGATCTCAAGATCGAGATCGGCTATGGCCTCTTGCCGCTCGTCAACGGGCAGATGGGCGAGGATCGCCTCACAGAGCAAGTCAAGGCACTGCGCCGCCAGCTTGCCGGCGAGTTCGGCTTCGTCATGCCATCCGTGCGCATCGTCGACAATGTGGCGCTCGATGCGTCTGTCTACATCATCAAGGTCAAGGAGATCGATGCCGGCACCGGCACGATCTACCCCAACCAGTACCTGTGCATGGACCCGATGGGCGCGCAGGTGGACCTGCCGGGCCAGCATGTGCTGGAGCCGACCTTCGGCCTGCCCGCCACCTGGATCGACAACTCCCTGCGCGACGAAGCGCAGCTGCGCGGCTACACCGTGGTCGATGCCGCCACCGTGATCTCGACGCACCTGACAGAGGTTCTCAAGGCCAACATGCCGGAACTGCTCAGCCATGTGGAGGTGCAGAAGCTCCTGAAGGAATTGCCAAAGGAGCACGCCGATCTCGTCAAGGAAATCGTGCCGCAGCTGATTTCGACCACCGGCATCCAGCGCGTACTGCAGTTGCTGCTCGCCGAACGCGTTTCGATCCGCGACCTCGGCAACATCATCGAAGGTATCTCGGAAGCCGCAGGCTCGCTGAAGAACCCGCGCGACATTGTCGAGCATGTGCGCTCGCGCCTCGGCCGCCAGATCTGCGCGCAGTATTCCGCCGCCAACGGGCAGCTTTCCATCGTCACCATGTCACCGACATGGGAAGGCGCGTTCGCTGATGCCATCGTCGGCGAGGGCGACAACCGCCACCTCGCCATGCAGCCCTCGAAGCTGCAGGAGTTCGTCAAGACCATGCGCGAGCGCTTCGATGACGCGGCCCGCATGGGCGAGATGCCAGTCATGGTCTGCTCGGGCAACGCGCGCCCCTTCGTGCGCCAGATCGTGGAACGCTTCAGGCGCGAGACGGCGGTTCTGGCGCAGGCGGAGATTCACCCGAGGGCACGGCTGAAGACGGTGGGGAGTGTGTGAGAGGGGAGCGTAGAATAGCGGGATTTGTGCAACTAACGCGCCTTCAACCAACATAGTCTCCGCATACGTTAAAGTACGCTGGGGTCTGAAATCCACCCTTCCAGCCGATCGACCGAGTTGGGTGCGCCGAAGTTATTTTCTCGATGTCGCCATGCCCAAGCTGCCTGAACGGCGCAGAAAAGGGCGTCGAGATGATCTGCTCCCGGATCATCACAACGGCTACTTTCTGCTTCTACATCGCAGCCATAGCGCTGTCGCGCATGCTGACAAAGAGTCCGAAACAAATCACGCCGGGCCTCGTGCTGATCAGTGGTTTGCTTTTTTCGAGTATCATTCT
>JBOFFB010000768.1:0-2514 GCA_051648385.1 Allobosea sp. | reverse complement strand
ATCATCGTCGAGGCAGGCGGTGGCTCGCGTATCCTCGTCATCGCACTGGCGGCGCTGGCCATGTGGATCCTCGGCCTCGCAGTGCCTGTCACGGCAAGCTACATCATCGCTGCCGTGATGCTGGTGCCGGCGCTGGTCAAGGTCGGTGTGCCTGAGCCAGCGGCGCACATGTTCATGTTCTACTATGCCGTGCTGGCGGACGTGTCGCCGCCGACCGCGCTGGCACCGTTCGCCGCGTCCGCCATCTGCGGCGGCAAGCCCTTCGCCACCATGTTGCAGGCGTGGAAATACACGCTTCCCGCCTTCCTCGTGCCGTTCATGTTCTGCCTGACGCCCGAGGGCATGTATCTGCTGATGCTGACACCAGACGGCAAGTTGCCCGACACATTCGGCCACTGGATGGGCGTACTGGCGGTCCTCACCACCTCATCCTACGCCATGGTCGGCCTCGTGGTCGGCGCGACTGGCTACGCGGTAAAACATGCCAACATATTGGAGCGCGTGTTGGCGACGGTCGGCGGGTGCCTCTTGCTGGCCGCCGACATCAAGTTCGACATCGCAGGTGCGGCTATCCTGACGGGTGCGCTGGTGATCCACTGGCTGCGTGTGCGTGGGCAGGTCGCGAAACCGGCGGGCGTGGGATGATTACGCGGTGACGATATCCGTGCGCCCAAAATCGTTCCCGGTAAACAGCATGGCTGCCCCGGCATCCCGGCAGCTGGCATAGGCCAGGCAATCGCACAGGTTGAGTTGCGCCTTGTGCCCGCGGCCCTTGCCGAAACGATCTGCAGCTTCTGCAGCGAGGTTGAGGATGGCAGGTGTCAAGGGCTGGATCGAAATTCCGCCCTGCTCGGTAAAAAATTTGACGATGTCGAGAGCGGCAGCGACCGCAATGCCCTTGCGAGATGACAGGACCAGCGCCGCCTCAAACATCGCAACGACGCTGGTAAAAGCGCTTTCAGCATCATCAAGCCGCGCCATGAGGGTATCTGCATCTGGCTCGTCGAGCAGCATGGCGACGATCGCCGACGTTTCGACGAAGATCAAATGCCGTTGCTCCAGTCATCGCGGATGGTTTTCACGCTTCGCTTGTCAACATCTGGCATTGCGCGCAGCGTCTCGCGCAACGCCCGTGTCCTGTCGGCCAGTGGTGTTGCCTTGCGCGTCTCGCGCAGGTGCGCCTCGACAGATGCCTTGACTGTTTCGGTGATGCTCATGCCCCAGAGCGCCGCCAGCTTGCGCACGGCGATGTCAGTTTCGGGATCCTTGATATGAAGTGCCACGTCGGGGTATCTCATGCGCAATCTACGATGTACAAGCTATAATGTACATTCCACATCGACGCAAACCTGAACCTGAACCGCCAGGGCAATCGCTTGAAGTCGACGTTTTGTGAGATGCCGAGTGGCTTCAAGCGATTGCCCTGCCTAAACCGCCTCTACCGCGAACCTTCGGGACGGGCTGATGAACTCGTCCTGCGCCGCCACCGTCAGGATCTCGCGCGATCCGGCATCGAGCGTGCGCTTGAGCAGCCCATAGATCGACGCCGCAGCCTCGCCGAGCGCCAAAGGCGCAGACCCCGACCGGGCGTAGTGCACAAAGAACAGCGCCATGATCGCATCACCAGCCCCGTTGATGCTGAGGCCGAGCTTGGGCGTGCGCACACGCCATGTGCCCGTCCCATCCATGGCCAACATGTCGATCGCGTCATCGGGCGTCTCCGCCGTGACCATCGAGGTCAGCAGCACCACGTCCGGCCCCATTGCACGCAAGGCCATTACAGCCGCCTTGGCCTCAGCCAGCGTGCCGACCGGCAGGCCAGTGAGCAACTCCAGCTCGAACTGGTTGGGCGTGACAACATCGGCCATCGGCATGGCCTTGTCGCGCATGAATTCCGGAATGCCAGGGCGCACGAAAACGCCGCGCCCGACATCGCCAATCACCGGATCGCAGGCATAGAGAGCCTTCGGGTTGGCAGCCTTCACGCGCGCAACGGCGGAAAGGATGGCGTGGCCGATATCAGCCGATCCCATATAGCCGGAGATGACACCATCACACGTTGGCAGCACACCACGGTCGGCAATGCCGTCCATGATCTCGTCAATCATCGACCCGTCGAACACCCGGCCCTTCCACGCGCCGTAGCCGGTGTGGTTGGAAAACTGCACCGTGTGGATCGGCCAGACCTCGCAGCCCAGCCGCTGCATGGGAAACACCGCCGAGGAATTGCCGACATGGCCGTAGGCAACATGGGACTGGATCGAGAGGATGTTCATGATTGCTATTCCGGCCAAAACCGCCGCAGGTTTTAAAAGCGGCAAAAGTGGCTCAGTAGCAGGTCACAAACTCACGGAAAACCCAGCCTTCGATGATGTTGCCACCACGCAGCCTGACCAGTGCCCACGGCCTGCCACGATCCTCGCGAGCGTAGTCGAGAATTGCGACCTGGACACCGATGGTCATGCGGCCCACCACAGCCCCAATTGGCGTGCCGCGGATATTGAGCGGTGTCCC
>JBOFFB010000767.1:0-2672 GCA_051648385.1 Allobosea sp. | reverse complement strand
ACTCGTCCGTGCCCATCCAGTGTTTCCACGACGGATCGAGATTGGCGTTGCGGAGGCTCTGGATATCATAGGCATAGGGTGCGATCAGCGGCGCGAAAACCGCGCAGATGATCACGACGAGCAGAAAGATGGCGGATATACCGCCACGGGGGCTCAGAAGGATCCGCCGCAGGGTTTCGCTTTTGACCATCACGCTGCCCTTTCGCGGACACGCGGGTCCATCGCCGCCTGCACGACATCGCCCAGGAGTGTGCCCAGCATCACGGCGATTGCGAGCATCAGCAGACAACCCTGCACAACAGGATAGTCGCGCTGGTTCAAGGAGGTGATCAGCAACGAGCCAAGTCCGGGCCGTGCAAACACATATTCGATGGTGACGGCACCGCCCAGTATCCAGCCGATGCGCAGGCTGAGGATGGTGACGACTGGCAACAAGGCATGCCGCAGGACATGCTGCAACTGGATGCGCCAGGCGGGAACGCCTTTTGCATGGAGCATCATGACGAAATCCTTGCGGGCAATATCCATCATTGCAACACGCGTGACGCGGGCCACAAGAGCCACACCGCCCAGACCGATGGTGAGCACCGGCAGGACCAAGGCACTCCAACTGCGTGCGCCCGATACCGGGAACCAGCCGAGTTGAACGGCGAAAAGCAGGATCATCAGCAGACCAAGCCAGAAGCTCGGCACAGTCGATCCCAGCAGGATGAGCGTCATCACCGTCCGGTCGATCCAGCCGTCCTTGTAGATCGCGGCAAGGGCGCCCGTCGCGATACCGACGATGGTCGAGAATACCAGAGCCAATGATCCGAGAATGAGACTGTGTGGCAGGTTCTGCGCGATCAGCGAGGCAACGGGCTGGCGCAGGATGATCGCCTCACCCAGATCGCCCGTCATCATCTTGCTGAACCAGATCGTGTACTGGACGACAAGGGGCTTATCGAGCCCGTACTTGGCGGTAAGTTCCGCCTTCTGCTCCGGGCTCGATCCGATCTGCACAATGCTGTCGATCGGATCGCCCGGTACCAGATGCACGATCATGAAGATGATGATCGAGACAACGAAAAACACCGGAACAAGCGCCAATATCCGTTTGAGAAGGAAGCTGAACATTCCGGTGCCTTGCCTTTCAGACTGCCGGGTTCACGCTCACTTCTTTTCGATGTCCACGACGGTCTGGCTCTGCAGGCGGGTGCCGCGCACGGTTGCAGGCATGCTGATGCGGGCTTCCGAATAGGCGAAGCTCTGCACCGGCTGATAGATAGGAGCGAAGACAAACTGCGCGAGCAGGTTCTCGTGATAGGCACGGAAATTCACGACGCGCTCATCCCATGTCCGGGAACCCTTCATCGCCTTCTCGTTCAGTGCCTCGGACACAGGATTGTTCCACATTGCATGGTTGGGGTGGCCAGCGCGCTTGCCAGCGAAGAACCAGTCGAGGATATCGGCGTTCGCCCAGGAATAGACACGCACGGCGAGCTGATGCTCGGTCTTCTTGCGATACTGCGCGGTGATCGTGGCCGCATCGAAGATCGTGATGTCCGCGCCGATGCCCACGGCCTTGAGCTGTGCCTGCACGACCTCAGTGATGCGCTTGAACTCCGTGCCGTTCTGCGTCCAAAGCTTGACCTGAAGCTTGGTGCCACCCTTGGCACGCACGCCATCGGGGCCTATGGCCCAGCCAGCTTCATCCAGCACCTTGCGCGAACGGGCGGGGTCATACGAAATCAGCAATCTGGGATCGACCTTGGCCTCGGCCAGACCGCTGATCAGGAAGGTGTTGGCTTCTGCGCCCACCCCGCCAAACAGACTTGTGAGAATTTCCTTCTGGTTGATGGCGAAGGCCGTGGCTTCGCGCACCTTGATGTCGGTGAATGGCTCCACCGATGTGTTCATCGGCATGTAATAGACTTCCGTACCGGGCAACGTGACGACCTTGGTGCCTTTCTCGGCCGAAAGGCGCGGCAGGAAGTCGGTCGGGACGCTCAGCAGCATGTCGACGCCGCCGGTCTTGAGTTCAAGAAAGGCCGTCGAATCCTCGGCAATCTCGCGCAGGGTGATCTTCTTCAGTTTGGCTGGACCCTGATTGACCGACAGCCTGGAAGCAGAATTGTAGCCATCGTTGCGGGTCAACACCGTCTGCTGGCCAACGACGAAGCTTTCCAGCTTGAACGGGCCGGACCCCACAGCGCCAGTGACACCGAACTTGTCACCGAGTGCGTCGAACGATTTGGGCGAAGGCACGCCCATGAAACTCGATGCCATATTGAACAGCATGTTTGGATCAGGATTCTTCATCACGAACTTGACCGTGAGATCGTCGATCACTTCCACCTTGTCGATGGCATCGGTCATGAAGGCATTCTCGGTGCCTTTGAACTTGGGCACCCACCAGACGATGGTGCTGGCATCGAACGACTCACCATCATGGAACTTCACATTCGGACGCAGTTTGAACGTCCAGGTCATGCCATCTGGCGAGGCCTCCCAGGACGTCGCCAATTGGCCATGGAAGCTCTGGTCAGCGTCCTGAATGACCATGCGGTCGAAGATCAACGTGGTTGCGGCATTCAGGCGCGTTCCCTTGATTGGGTTGTAACTTGGTGCACCGACGTCGCGCGCCGGCATCACGAATGTCGCATCCTGCGCCCATGCCGTCGTGGCGAGGG
>JBOFFB010000766.1:0-8212 GCA_051648385.1 Allobosea sp. | reverse complement strand
CGAGATCGGCGGTGACAACATCCTCATAGCCTGCAGCGCGGGCAATCGCCGCTGCCGCGATCACGCCTGCTGCCGGACCTGACAGCGCCGTGCGCACCGGGAACTTGCGGGCGGTGGCGGTCGACATGACCCCGCCATTGGACTGAACGATGTGGAACGATCCGGGGAAATGCTCAGCCTTCAACCCCGCTTCGAGCTTGCCGAGATAATTGGCCACGACGGGTTGCAAGTAGGCGTTCAGCGCCGTGGTTGAGGTGCGCTCGAACTCGCGGATTTCGGGCAGGATCTGGGCCGAATGCGCGACATGCGGGTTGGGCCAGACGGCCTTCGCCGCCTCATAGGCCGCGCGCTCATTGGCCGGGTTGGCATAGGCGTTGATGAAGATGATCGCCAGCGCCTCGGCCCCGTCGGCCAGCAGCGCGCGGCAGGCGGCCTCAACCGTCGCCAGGTCAACAGCCGTGCGGATCGTGCCATCGGCCAACGTGCGCTCGGGCACCTCGCGGCGCATATCACGCGGGCAGATCGGTTCGAAATCACCCCACAGGCCCCAGGTGTTGGGCCGGTCACGGCGACGCATTTCCAGCGTGTCGCGGAAGCCCGGCGTGGTGATGATACCGATCTTCGCGCCCTTGCGCTCCAGCAGCGCGTTGGTGCCCACGGTGGTGCCATGGATGATCGCGCCGAGGCCAGCTATCGGCCCGAGGCGGCCAAGGCCTTCGATGAAACCCACGGCCTCGTCGCCACGATTGGACGGGGCCTTGGCCGTGCGGAACTCGCCGGTTGCTTCGTTGAAGAAGGCAAGGTCGGTGAACGTGCCGCCGACATCGACGCCGACAAGGGTGCGGGGCAGCTTGCTCACGCGCCACCCGTCACGAAACCGCGCTTCACATCGCGCGCCACTGCCTCGGGCTTGCGCCCCGCTGGATCACCCCAGCCACCACCGCCTGGTGTTTCGAGGCGTAGCCGCTGGCCCGGCTTCAGTTTGACGCCTGTGATCTTGGACGCCATCGGGGCGGTTTGCGGGCCGGCATCGCTGTCCCACGTGAAGGTGTTGAGCGCACCCGCCTTGCCACCCACCACGCCGAAAGGGGCATAGCGCCCGCGCTCGCCCAACAGCGAGACATCGGCCCCACCCGGCGACAGCACCTCGATTTCATAGACCGCGCCGAAGCCGCCACGGTGGGTGCCCATCCCCGCACTGTCAGGGCGCAGCGCCCACTGGGTGAACATCACGGGATAGGAGGCCTCGATGATTTCCGCTGGCGGAATCGTCGCTGTCGAAATCGGGTTGTTGGCATGGTTGAGGCCGTCCGATTGCGGATTGCCGCCGAGGCCCCCACCGAAGAACGAGAACATCACCCAGCGCTCGCCATTGGCGCGATGGCCGGCAATCGACAGCGCGTTGATGGTGCCGAAGGGCGCAGCCGTTGCGCGGGCCGGATCGGCCTTGGCCAGCGCGCCGAAAACGACGCCGATCATGCGCAGGATGGTTTCGGTATAGCCCGCCACCGGGCGCGGGGCGGTGACGCCGAGAAAGCTGGTGTCCGGAATATCGAAGCTGATCGGCTTGAGGCAGCCGGCATTGGCGGGAACGGTGGTAAAGACATGCTTCAGCGCCACATAGCAGGCAGCAACCGCCGTGGAACGCGCGATGTTGACCGGGCCTTTGCAGGGCGGCGAGGAGCGCGAGAAATCGAGCCGCATGGTGTCGCCTGCGATCGTGAGATCAAGCGCGATGGTCAGCTTCTCATCGACGATGCCGTCATTGTCGAGATAGTCCTCGAAGCTGTAGGTGCCATCCGGCAGCGCTGCGATGCTCGCCCGCATCAGCGCTTCGGCGCGGGCGGAGGCGGCTTCCAGCGCGGCGCTGACGACGTCGTCGCCATATTCGTCAATCAACGCCTGGAAGCGGCGCTCGCCCAGATCAAGCGCGTTGAGCTGGCCGTTGAGGTCACCCCAGTTGGAGCGCGGCACCCGCGTGTTGGCCTGCAGGATGTCGACGATGTCCTGCTGAAGCACGCCTTTGCGGAACAGCTTCACCGGCGGGATCAACACGCCTTCCTGGAAGCACTCGGTCGCCTGCGGGTTATAGCCGCCCGGCACGTTGCCACCGATGTCCAGCCAGTGCCCGACGGAGGCGAGCCATGCGAACACCGTGCCACCCCGTATCAGCGGCCGCACCAGGCGGAAATCGTTGAGATGGGTGCCGCCGGCATATGGATCATTGAAGATGAAGGTGTCGCCGTCTTCAAGGCCGCCGATTCCTTGAGCATCTTGATCTGCGACCTTGTCGATCACGGCCTTCACCGCAAAGGCCATCGCGCCGACAAAGATCGGCAAACCCTTGGCACCCTGCACCATCGTTGCGCCTGTGGTCGCGTGATAAAGCCCGTGACAGGCGTCGCGCGCCTCGGCGATGATGGGATTGAAGGCCGAGCGATACAGCGTCGCGTCCATCTCATCCGCGATCTGTTCAAGACGGCCCGTGAGAATGGCGAAGGTGACGGGGTCGAGCGCGCTCATGACTTGTCACTCGAAGTAGAATTGTCGCCTTCATAGGATTTTCCGAGCGCGATCATCTCCGGCGTGCCGATCACCGCGTTGAGTGCATCGAAATCGAACATGCGCGGGCGGAAAGCGTCGGACGTGCCGTCGCGCAACAGCGTGGCATAGAATTCCTGCGCGGTCCGGGCGATGACGCGGACGATGCCGCCCGGAAAGATCACCAGCGAGAAGCCCAGCGCCTCAAGCTCGGAAGCCGGCAGGATCGGCGTCTTGCCGCCCTCGACCATGTTCGCCATCAGCGGCAGGCCGGTGCCCAGCGCCTTCACGACTTCGCCAAGCTCGGCGCGCGAGCCAGGCGCTTCGACGAACAGCGCATCCGCTCCTGCCTCAGCGTAGGCTTTCGCGCGTTCGATCGCAGCGGCGAAACCCTCCACTGCCACAGCATCGGTACGGGCGATGATCAGCGTTTCGGACGAGGCGCGCGCATCGACGGCGGCTTTGATCTTGCCGACCATCTCGGAGGTGGACACCAGCCGCTTCTCGGCGAGGTGCCCGCAACGCTTGGGGTAACTCTGGTCCTCGATCTGCAAGGCATTGGCCCCTGCCCGCTCGAACATGCGCACGGTGCGCTGCATGTTGAGGGCGTTGCCATAGCCATTGTCGGCATCAACGATCATGGGCGTTTGCACCCGGTCGCGGATCAGCGTGAGGGTCTCGGCGATTTCGCTCATGGAAACCAGCCCGATGTCTGGACGCCCAAGCCGCGTGTAGGCCAGTGCCGCGCCTGACAAATACAGCGCCTCCGCGCCGGCATCGCTGGCAAGCGCTGCGGTCAGCGGATCATAGATGCCCGGCGCAAGCAAAATGGGCTTGGCGGCAAGGCGAGATTTGAGGCTCATGATGTCTCGCTGAGCTTGAGGATATCGGCAAGCGAGGGCGCTGCATCGAGGTTGAGAATGGCTGTCGAGAGCTCGATGGCTCGGGCGCGGCCAATCACCGGCGCGCTGACTTCCATGAACTTCTCATGGACTTCGGCGGCTGTGTAAGGGTCTTCGGTGTCACCCTTGTTGGTCAATGATTCCGCGCGGAAGATGCGACCATCCTTGAGCGTGAGCGTTACGCGCGCCGGGCGCAGGGCGGGCAATTTCGCCGTGAATGCTGGATCTTCATTGATGCTGATCCGTGAGGCCAACTCGCGCGTGACGGCGTCATTGCGGGCCGGATCACGGAAAGCATCGAGCGTGGCCGCTCCGTTGACGATGTATGTCGCCAGCGAGAACGGCATCGAGAATTTGGCCGCCAGCATGTTGTCCGGTGCGGGATGGTCGAGTTGCGCCGCCCAGACGTAGGTGTCGACATCGACCGACGCCACATTGGCCGGATCGAGCCTGCCGCCTGCTTCAGCCACGATCTTGCCAAGCGCGTCGAGCGCGCCGTGATTGTAGCGGCAGGCGGCGTGGCGCTTGAAATAGTTGCGGGCGATCTCCCAGCGGGTGCCCAATTCATGCACCATCTCGGCAGGCCGCCAGTCATCGGCAGCGATGCCGCCATAAACTGACCCAACGCCATCCGCCTCGCCGGTGAAGCCGCTTGTCACCAGATCCCACGCCATCAGGCCAAGCATGTTGGAGAAACCGGCATAGGTGTTGCGGACCGTGGCACCCTCCAGCATTGTGCGGCGGCTGGTGGTGAGCCCCAGCGACGAGGCGACATTGATCACCTCGGTGATCTCGGCGGCGGAAGCCTCGTTAAGTTTGGCAATGGCCAGCGCCGCGCCGATGACGCCCCAGGTGCCGTGCGGGTGCATGGTGACGCGGAGCTTGGACGCAATGCCGATTCGCGCGCCGATCTCGTAACCAAGAGCTGTGGCCAGGATGGTGTCCTTGCCACTGATCTTGCGATTGCGAGCGGCTGCCATTATGGCGGGCACGACATGGATGCCGGGATGACCGCGCGCGTATTGGTTGCCCTCATCGATTTCCAGCATCGTTCCGGAAGTGCCGTCCATGAAGGCATGGATGAGGGGCGAGCCACCGCGCCGGGCCTTCGCGGTTCTGGCGAGCTTGCCCGCAGCCGCTGCCACTTCCGGCTCGGCACGGCCCGCGATGATCGCACCGAGGCAATCGAGGATGACCAGCCGCGAGCGCGCCACGACCTCGTCAGGCAAATCGTCGAAGCGGGCTTTCCTCGCAAAGCCAGCCCATTGCTTCAGCCAAGCCGGGCGCTTTCCGGTGACGAGGATCGAGGCAGGCACAACGCCCGGTGTGACAATCGCCATCTGCTCACATCCCCAGATAGGTTTTCATCAGACGCGGATCGCGGCTGAGATCGTCGGCAGTGCCCGCCATCACCACCGCGCCGTTTTCCAGCACATAGGCGCGGGCTGCAAGCTCCAGCGACTGGACCACGTTCTGCTCCACAAGCATGACGGCAAGCCCTTCTGCGGCGATACGGGCGATGAGCGCGAACATCTCCTCGACTAGCAGCGGCGATAGGCCCAGCGACGGCTCATCCATGATGATCAGGCGCGGCTCGGCCATCAGCCCGCGTCCGATGGCCAGCATCTGCTGTTCGCCGCCAGAGAGCGTTCCGGCGAACTGGCCCTCGCGCTCCTTCAGGCGTGGAAAGATCGTGAAGGCGCGTTCGAGATTGACGGCGCGGTTGGCTTTGGCGCGGCGGTACGAGCCGAGTTCGAGGTTTTCGCGCACGCTCATGTTGGGGAATATCTTGCGTCCTTCCGGCACATGGATCAGCCCTGCAGCAACGATATCGGGCGCTGACAGGCCATTGATCGATTGGCCATCGAAATGGACGGAGCCGGATGTGGTGTGGATCAGCCCTGAAATGGCGCGGTTGAGCGTGGTCTTGCCGACCCCGTTGGCACCGAGCACGGCCACGATCTCGCCGGGCTGCACATCGAGCGACAGCCCGCGCAGGATCGGCACTCCGCCATAGCCTGCAACAAGGTCGCGCACCTCAAGCATGGGTGCCGCCTGCCGTGATGCCTGTTCCTTGCGCCTGCATGCGGGCGGCAGCGCCGTGACCGAGATAGGCTTCGATCACCTTCGGATCACGCGCGACTTCGGCTGGCGAGCCTGCCGCGATATTGCGGCCTTGGGCGATGACATAGACCGTGTCGCACAGGCTCATCACGGCCTGCATGACGTGCTCGACGATCAAGATGGTGACGCCGCCTGCGCGGATACCCTGCACAACCGGCATCATGTCGCGGATTTCGGACGGGTTGAGGCCGGCCAGCACTTCGTCGAGCAACAGCAGCTTTGGCTCGGTGGCGAGCGCGCGGGCGAGCTCAAGACGCTTGCGGCCAGCGACGGTGAGCTGGCTGGCTGACTGGTCGAGCATCGCCCCAAGGCCGACCTGATGGCCTACCGCATCAGCTTTTGCCAACGCATCGATGCGTGCCGGATGACGCAGGAAGGCCCCGACAGCGATGTTCTCGCGTACGCTCAGGCCCGCGAACGGCTGCACGATCTGAAAGGTGCGGGCGATGCCAGCGACAGCGCGCTGGTGGGCGGGCAGGTGCGTGATGTCGCGACCTTCGAAGGCGACATTGCCGGAGGTGGCGGGTTCGAAACCGGCAATGACGGTGAACAGCGTCGTCTTGCCCGCTCCGTTTGGGCCGATGAGGCCCGTGATCGAGCCTGACGCAACCTGAAGCGAGGCATTGTCGACCGCGACGAGGCCACCGAAGCGCTTGGTCACGGCGTTCACGGTGAGAAGCGCGCTCATGCTGATGCCTTGCGCCGGAACCAGCCCTGAACCAGCCCGAGCACCAGCCCCAGTACCCCTCGCGGCGCATAAGCGACGCAGATGATCAGCAGCACGCCGAAAACGACCAGATCGACGCCGGGCACCGAGCCGCCCATCAGGTTGGCGAATACGGTCTTGGTGACTTCGCCAAGGCCCAGCAGCACGACCGCGCCGACCAGCGGGCCGAACACCGTGCCGACCCCGCCAATGATCGGGGCGAGCAGCGCCTCGACGGAAATCCACGGCCCATAGGCCAACGTGGCATCCAGATAGAGAAATTTCTGGGTGTACAGGCAGCCAGCGGCAGCCGTGATTCCGCCAGACAGCGTGATGGCTTTGAGCTTCACCGCCAGCGCATCAACGCCGAGCGCGCGGGCCGCCTCCTCGTTCTCGCGAACGGCGACCAGTTGCGCGCCGAAGCGCGAGCGTGTGATGGCCAGCGTCAGCGCCAGTGCGGCGGCCACGAAAGCGAGCGCCAGCCAATACACGAGGCGCTTGTCGGCAAACTGCATGTTGGCGGCGTCAAGCTTCAGCGGCACCAGCACACCTGCCGCACCGCCGGTGAAGCCCCAGGCGTTGGCGCTGATGCGGAAAACTTCGGCGAAAGCGAGCGTGACGAGCGCGAAGTATGACCCGCGCAACCGTGCCCGGAAACTGAGGTAGCCGATGGCGAAACCGACCGCAGCACCCAGCGCCATGGCCAGCGGCAGTGCCAGCCAAGGGTTGATGCCAAAGCGCACCTGCAACAGGGCCATCGCGTAGGCACCCGTGCCGAAAAACACGGCATGGCCGAACGAAAACTGCCCACCGTAGCCGCCAAGAATGTTCCAGCCCTGCGCCGCCAGCGTGATGATCATGGCGAAGCTGAGGAAGTTCAGGACGGTGTTGGAACTCACGCCCAGCGGCAGCAGCGCCAGCGCGATGACGACCACGATAATCGGCAGATAAGGCTGCTCTTTGATCATGCCTTCGCTCCGAAAAGCCCGGTAGGCCGGAACAGCAGCACGAGGATGAAGATCAGGAAAATTCCGATCTGGCCGAGGCTTTCGCCGAAATACAGGCCGGACAGGCTCTCGACCACGCCGATGATCAAGCCGCCCACGAGCGCCCCAAGAATGGAACCCATGCCGCCGAGCACCACAATGGTGAAGGCGACCAGCACGAAGGCATTGCCGATGCGCGGATTGACGAGGAAAGTCGGCATCAGCAGGCAGGCGGCGATGGCAAGGCAAGCCGCACCAAGCCCGAAGGTGACCGCATAGATGTGGTCGACATTGATGCCAGAGAGCGCCGCGCCCGTCTTCTCCTTCGCAACTGCGCGGATGGCCTTGCCGGTGTCGGTGCGCGCCAGAACCAGCCAGAGCAACCCCGCCACCAAGAACGAGGCGAAGAAGGCGATGACCTTTGGCACCGACAGAAAGAGGTTGCCGATCTCGATCACCGCGAAGCCATAAGGCACATCAATCGAGCGCGTATCGGAGCGGAAGCCTGCCAGTAGCGCATTCTCGATGATGATCGACAGGCCGAGCGTGACGAGAAGGATGTTACTGTCATTGCCGTGACTAGCCGGATTGATGACGAAGCGCTGCACGGCATAGCCAAGCCCGAAGAACAGCGGCGTGAGGATGAAAATCGCGATGTAGGGATCGATCTTGAAGACACTGTGCGCCACGAAGACCGCGAACATCGCCGCCGTCAGTGTCGCGCCATGGGCAAAATTGATGATGTGCAAGACGCCATAGACCAGCGTCAGCCCAAGCGCGATCAACGCATAGACCGCCCCCGTCATGAGGCCGTTGGCAAGGGCGGAGAGGAAAATGTCGAGCTTGAGCATTTACATGGTGTCATCCCCGGCGGCACTATGGGCCGGGACGGGGATCCATACGTGCAATGGCAAGGTGGATCCCCTTCCCGGCGCTTTGCAAGCGCCGCCGGG
>JBOFFB010000765.1:0-3450 GCA_051648385.1 Allobosea sp. | reverse complement strand
TCGGCCGTCAGAGCTCCTGGATGCACCGTCACGACCGCCGGTCGTGTGAGTTTTGCCGGTGTACTGCACTTTTTTACTTTGAGTCATTTTGTGTATCCCTTTTCAAAATGTATGTGACCGTTCAACTAATCCTAAGCCGCAGGAATCAATTGATACCGATTGGCAGGCACGCGTAGAGACAGATTGGGAATAAGCTTCTGTCGGGCAGCTTCATACGCATCCCAATCTGAGACATCAGGCAATGACGGTACCGTCCGTATTGGGATGCGAGAGAGACAATCGCGCTCGTCAACGCATCCTCGTCCGCACGTACAATGACGGTATATCGCTGCGTTCCGCGTGGCTGGCCGACGATCCGGCAGGCATGGCGCTCCGAGAGATCGTACTTCTTCCGAATGCCTTCAACCGCCTGCCGGCGCCGCTCGGGGCTTACAAGTTTCCCGACGCAACATCCTTGAGCACTTGTTTCTCAAGCCAGAGATCCGCAACGAGGCGTTTCAGACGAACGTTCTCCCGCTCCAAGTCCTTCATCCGTTTGGCCTGATCAAGCTCAAGCCCACCGTATTCCTTCCGCCAGCGATAGTAACTCTGCTGCGAAATGCCGGCTTCCCGGCACGCCACCGGCGCACCCTTGCCCTGCGACATCAACACTTCAATCTGACGAAGCAGCACCACTATCTGCTCCGCGCTGAACCTCTTCTTCGGCATCACCAAAGCTCCTTTCCAAGCTCAGTTTCTCACAAAGCTTGGTCCAAGAAACCCAGGTCAGGTCAGATCGGGAACATGCATGGCCATGCGACCGTCAGCAGACCAGCCGCATAAGCGAGGACGAACAGTGTCATTCTCCTACACCGCGTCGTTCGGTTGTCGCGGCATCGCCGGGCACCGATGGCCATTCTGCAAGAGTCGTACGACCGCATTGGCGTGTCTTCAGGCATGGGGTGCCATGCTTGAGTAGCGCGTCTCACCAGACCCCCAATGAGCCGATCAGCCCTTCCTGAGCATGCTCCACAGAAGCGCGCCCGCGTTGTCCAACCTGCGCGGCCTCCGCACTGTTCATTCAAAGACCGCTTCCCGATGAATGCACTCAGCGTTTTCGGCGACCACTTCAATCGCAAGCGCGGGCCTAACGGTCGTTTCAAGGCAGCGAATGTCCGCGGCAAGTTGCTCGGCGAACACGACCGCTTCTGACGCCAGGTCAAATTCGCGTCCCACCTCGTCTTCGATCTTGAGCTTGTCTTGAATGTTAAAAAAAAAGCGCATGAGACCTCCTAGGATCGTTGCAAAACCAATACACGACACCCGTTCGCCGGGCCTTGATTCCGGCCGGCCAGATATGAATTGACACAGGCGAGTTGCTCACGCGCAGCTCAGTTTGACGCCGAACTACCGTTAAATGTGGACCGCGGCTAGAAGAGGTCGGCTTAACCGATGTCGTGAATAAGCGTTCGCTTGCCTCAGCAGTCGGTCAAGACCGGGAGTTGGCGCCTGCGGCAAGTTTTTCATCCCGATAACGTCTCCGATCGATGAGTTCGGCCTGGCCATCGCGCAGTCTCGATGTAAAACCACGCGGCGCGATCGACAGGCGAACCCGGCAGAGAGCCGTCTGAAACATGTGGGGACACGCATTCTCTACAGAAGCGCGCCCGTTCGGCGACACCTACTTTTTCTTGCCATCGGCATCGAACTGTTTGAGAAAGGCGATCAGATCGCTTGTCTTCTGTTCGTCCTTCAATCCCGCGTAGAACATCTTGGTGCCGGGAACCTTCGCTTTAGGATCCTTGATGTATTCGCGGAACGTCGCCTCATCCCACGTGAGGCCGGACTTAATGTTGGCTGCCGAGTAGGAATAGCCTTGGAGAGTGCCGGCTTTGCGGCCGATTACGCCGTTGAGCGATGGACCAATGCTGCTCTTCGCGCCTTCTCCTATCTGATGGCAAGTTTTGCAAACGACGAAGATTTTCTCTCCCGCCGCGGCGTCCTGCGCACCGGCTTCACCCGAACAAGCGGCGAATAGAGCCACCATCCACAGTCCTCGCATACAGTTCTCCTTTCCAATATCCGCGGCACTCTACAAAGTGACGCTAGGATAATTCAGATCTTTGACAGCTCGCGCAGCCTGTGAGCGAGCCAACTATTTCCCATTTGATCCCCGCAAGAGAGCTCTGCGAGGTGCTATCTACTTGCGAACATTCGGCACGCCTGCGCGCCATACCTCCTTTATGCGGGTCCGCCTATAAGGCGCTCGAGCCGAGCCTTCTCCTCTTCGCTCAATTCGAGTGGGCCAGGACTGCCACCGTCAGACAGCCGAATGTGCCGACGGCTATTGAGCCAAAGCGCCAAACCTCCGCCTGACAAGAACAGCGGCGGCAGAAACCACAGCAACAGCGTTACACCGATGAGGCGCGGCCTCAGCAGCACGAAGTCTCCGTAGCGCGCTACCAAAAATTCGATCACCTGGCTGTTGCTTTCTCCAGACGCGATCCGTTCGCGCACCAGAAGCCGCAAGTCGCGCGCCAATGGTGCATCGGAGTCATCGATCGACTGGTTCTGGCACACCATGCAGCGCAACTCCCGCGACAGTTCGCGCGCACGGGATTCCTGCACGGCGTTGGCCATGATTTCGTCAGGCTGCACGGCGTACGCCGTCGACGCGCCGATGATCAGCGCAATCGCCACAAGGCGGGAAAGAACGCGGTTCAAAACCATCACTCCGCCGCCCGCATCGCCCGCGGCACCTTGGCCGGCTTTGGCGCGCCGACGCGCAGACGCCTGTCCGACAGCGACAGCACGCCGCCAAAGGCCATCAGGATCGGGCCGCACCAGATCAGCAGCACCATCGGCTTGTGATACATGCGCACCGCGATGCCGCCATCCGCGGCGGTCTCGCCCAGCGAGATGTAGAGCTGACTGAAGCCGCGCGATAACAATGCCGCCTCCGTGGTCGACGACTGCCGCGCGGTAAAATTGCGCTTCGACGGCGTCAGTTCGCCGATTTTCTCGCCGTCACGGTTGATGGTGAATTTTGCCAGCATCTCGCGAAAATTCTGGCCCTGGAGCTGCGTGACATCGTCGAGCTTCAGCTGATAGTCGGCCAGCTTCGCCACGTCATTCGGCTTCAGGGTGCCGATATATTCGCTGTTCCAGGTGGTTTCGCAGACGATGCCGATCAGCGCCACGCCGACGCCGGCATGCGCGAAAACCGTGCCCCATGTCGAGCGCGGCAGGCCGCGGGCACGGCGCAGCGCCGTGCCGAACGGAGCGCGAAACAATTGCGTGCGCTCGACGATGTCGATGATGGCCCCGCCAATGACGAATACCGCGAGCCCGATCGCCAGCGGCGCCAGGGCCGCGCCGCCGGAGGTCCACGCCCACACTCTCGCAGTGGCAATGAGCGCGGCGATGCCCGCCGCTATCAAGCGCTGGGCTGCGCCGACCAGGTCGCCGCGC
>JBOFFB010000764.1:0-2635 GCA_051648385.1 Allobosea sp. | reverse complement strand
GCATCATGGGCAAGTTCATCGCCATTACTGTGCCGACCCAGCAAGGCGTCGTGGTGCAGCTCCGCCCTGTTGAGTGAACCCCTCCCACTCACTCGGCAGAGGGCCGTCGGCGAGATAGCGCCGGCGGCCCGCTCTTTTTGGCTCGACATCTGGCCAAAAGATAATTGTCCAACTGGTGAATTTTGCCCTTGCCCGGATTGCCTCTCGTCCGGCGGAATGCAATTCTGTCCCAGGGATGCGAGACCACATCGCGCGACATAAGGGAGAAGATTGCAATGTACATGAAGATCGGCGGCATGGCGCTTGCAGCGTCGCTGGCCATGGGCGCTTCGGCGCTGGCGCAGGATGTAAAGATCCCTAACATCATCGAATTGACGGGCGCAGGCGCGACCGTTGGTCAGAACTGGCGGAACGGCTCGACCCTCGCGGTCGAAGAGATCAACGCCAGGGGCGGCGTTCTGGGACGCAAACTCGTGCTCGAATTCGTCGACACCGGTACTGACCCGAGCAAGGCGCGTGCAGGCGTGCAGCGCGCGCTGGACGACAAGCCGATGGCACTCTTCGGACCGATCTATTCAGGCAGCGTCAACGCCACAATGAAGATGACGGCGGAGGCCGAGGTGGCACAGATCATTGGCGGAGAAGCCGCCAACCTGACTGCGCAGGGATCGAAATACATCTTCCGCACGTCCTTCGGCCAGAACGTCTCGATGCCGAAGATCGCCAACTACATCCGCGACGACGTAAAGGCGAAGAGCATCGCCGTCGTCTACCAGAACAATGATTTCGGCAAGGGCGGCCGCAACGCGATCATTCCCGAGCTTGAGAAGCGCGGCATCAAGGTGGTGGCGGACGTCTCATCCGAGCCCGGCCAGGCCGACTTCGCGCCGGATGTGATCAAGGTGAAGGGTGCCAACGCCGACGCCGTCTTCGTGTACCTCAACGAAGAAGAAAGTGCGCGCTTCCTTATCGAAGCCAAGAAACAGGGCCTCAACAAGCCGCTCATCGGCGAGACGACATTGCTTGGCCAGAAGGTCATCGACCTCGCCAAGGATGCGGCCGAAGGCGTGAAGGGCCACGTCGGCCTCTCGGTCGATGCGCCGGTTCCCGCGATCCAGGCGTTCGGCAAGAAGTTCGAGGAGCGCTTCAAATACGCGTCCGACCATAACGGCGTGAAGGGCTACATCGCGCCCTACATGCTGAAGGCCGCCGTCGAGAAAGCCGGCAAGTGGGATGCCAAGGCCATCGCCGCCGCAATGCACGGCCTCACCATCACGCCGGCAAAGGAACCAGGCATCCTGATGGAAGCGACATGGGACGCGACCGGCGAGATCGACCGCGTATCGTTCCTGGCCGAGGTCAAGGGCGGCAAGCAGGTCATCACGCAGACTCTGCCAAAACTCGGCAACTGAGCCGGAACGGCGACGGGCAAACTGCTGAAGAGCACCAACGTCATCGTCATTGCGAGGAGCGAAGCGACGAAGCAATCCAGAAACCACGCCTCAACGCGCACGAGCGCTTGGTTTTTGTGGGAAACGTCGTCTGGATTGCTTCGCTTTGCTCGCAATGACGGAAGTGGGATCATCTCTCAGCAGAATGCTCAGAAACCGAAGGAAAAGCCGGCGCAGGGTGTCAGGCGCCGCCCCACCTCGACCATAGTTTCACGCCCATCAGAATTGACATCAGATGACCGACTTCCTGCAGCTCCTCTTCGCCGGGCTCGCCACCGGCGCGATCTATGCGCTGGCAGCCATCGGCTTCACGCTGGTTTGGCAGACGTCGCAGACGATTAACTTCGCGCAGGGCGAGTTTATTATGCTGCCAGCCTTCTTTGCGCTGGCTGGCATGAAATGGCTGAACCTGCCGTTCTCGCTGGCCGTGCTGCTGGCCATCACGCTGTCGATCTTCGTGCTGGGCTTCATGTTCAAGCGGATCATCGTGGAGCCGCTGCAGGGCCAGGGCGTGTTGCCGCTGGTCATCTCGACACTGGCGCTGGCGATCTTCCTCAAGGATGGCGTCAAGGACGTCTACAGCGCCGAGGCGCAGTCGTTTCCGTCGATCTTTCCCGGCGGCGTGGTGTCGATCGGCGGCGTGAATCTTTCCACTTCGCAGATCGGCGTTTTCGCCATCGCCATCGGCGTCATCATCGCCTTGCAGATGTTTCTTGGCCGTACGCGGCTTGGCCGCCAGATGCAGGCGACGGCCATGAACCCCACCACAGCGCGCATTCTCGGAGTGCCGGTGGAACGGATGATTCTCTACACGTTCCTGATCAATGCGGCGCTTGCGGCCGTGGCTTCCCTGCTGATCTCGCCGATCTATCTCGCCAAATTTTCGAACGGCGAGACGCTGGGTCTCGCCGCTTTCGTGGCGGCCATTGTCGGTGGTTTCAACCAGGTCAGGGGCGCGATCATCGGCGGATTGCTCATCGGCGTCATCGACAACATGGCGGCGGCCTATGTCTCGACCTCCTACCGGCAGGCGGTGCCGCTGTTACTACTGGTGCTGATCATCCTCTTCCGGCCGCAGGGCCTTCTCGGCCGCAAGGAGGAGCGCAGCGTATGAGCCTCCGCCTGACGCTGGCGCTGCTCGCCGCCACCCTCACTTTCCTGATCCTGCTGCCGCTTGATCTGAC
>JBOFFB010000763.1:0-1500 GCA_051648385.1 Allobosea sp. | reverse complement strand
TCAAGGGCACGCCGCTCCAGCGGCACCTCGCCCTGCCGGATCTGACGCCAGTGCATTTCCAGACCTGGCTCGCGCTTTTTGCCGAGACGCTGGCCGAATGCTGCGATCCGCCCCAGGCCGCGCTGTTCCAGGCGCGTGCGGAACGGATTGCCGCGAGCTTCCAGCTCGCCATGCTTCAGAAGAGTGGCGAGCTTCCCCCGCGCGCGGCCCCACACAATCCGCTGCCGCAAGTATTGCCGCTGCCGCAAGTATTGCCGCTGCCGCAAGTGTTGCCGCTGCCGCAAGTGTTGCAAACACATGTCATGCAAGAAGGAGAACCATCATGACGTCGCTGACCTACGCCGCTCCCCTCGACTTCGCCTGCGGATACAGCGTCAATGCTGTCCGCCGGGACGCCCTCACAACGACCAATCAACTGCATCCGGGCGTCTTCCTGCTATTTGCCGGCAGCTTTGTCTGGATTTTCGGCATTTTCTGGCTGACGTTCCAGCACCAAACGGAAGCCGCCTTCGCTGTCGCCGTCAGCATTGTCTACACAAGCATGTATTTCGGCGTGCCCTATGTCTGTTACCGCATGGCAAACAGTCATGGACTGCAGGTCGACGCCGGTCGCTTCGGCGCTTTCCTGCGGGGCGACATGATCACCCACACCGGCCGCATCCGCGGTTGGGAAGCGGCCTTGCAGGTCTGCTCCATCCCCTTCGCACTGGTGCTTGGTGCAACAGGCGTTTGTCTGGCTGTCCAACTGACATAAAGCTGCCGCAACTGGATTGATACAAGCCTTCAGGCGCGTGTAATCTCGCAGAACGCAAAGCGTGCGGGGACAATAGGGTCATATCATGTCGAACGAAGCAATGAAGCCTACAGAATCCTTTCAGCCAACACATTATCAGCCGAAGGATTTCGGCGACAGGCTGGCGCTCGGCTTTGTCAAGTTCCTGCGTTTCTTCGCCGATGTATTCTTTCGCCACCGCTATGGGCACCGTGCAGTCGTGCTGGAAACGGTTGCTGCCGTGCCGGGCATGGTGGGTGGCTTGCTCACCCACCTCAAGGCGCTGCGGCGTTTTCAGGAAGACCGGGGCTGGATCAAGACACTGCTTGACGAGGCCGAGAACGAACGCGCTCATCTGATGACGTTCATCCATGTGGCGAAGCCCAATTTCTTCGAGCGGATACTGATCATCGTGGCGCAGGGCATCTTCTTCAACGGCTTCTTTCTCTTCTATATCCTTTGGCCGCGTGTGGCGCATCGCTTTGTCGGTTATCTCGAAGAAGAGGCTGTCGTCAGCTACACGGAGTATCTCGCTGACATCGACGCGGGACGCGCCGAGAATGTGCCAGCACCGGAATTCGCGATCAAATACTGGAATCTTCCGCCCGATGCGCGGCTGAGGGATGTGGTGCTCGTCGTGCGGCAGGACGAAGCGGGCCACCGAGACGTGAACCATGGTTTTTCGGACGAGCTTGCAGGCAGGACTGTTGTTCAGACCTGATTGATGC
>JBOFFB010000762.1:0-3455 GCA_051648385.1 Allobosea sp. | reverse complement strand
CGGTCCCGAGCATGTCGAGGAACTGAAGCAGCGTTCCAAGCCATACCGATCCGCCGCGCGGCAGAATCGCGTCGCCGTAGAACGTGATGATGAGGGAGCCGGTGCGCGAGGGTTCACGCTTGAAGCGGCTGACGATGCGGGAAAGCGAAGGGTGACTCATGGAGGCGCAGCATAGTGCATTCCATTGCCGGAGCGAGCCCCGGATGCAGGCCACACCGACCTCACCTCAAAAGAACAAACCTAAAGAGCCTTAGAAATCATTCCCCATCTTATAGATGAGCTAGTTCATCTGAAGTCTTAGCTTCGGCACGAGACCACGCGGACGCGTATAGCGCGCCACAGATGACGGCCGCCGGAAAGGCGCGTCAGATGCGGAACTGCCAAACGACCAGAACGACGCCCAGCACAGCCGCGCAGCTCAGCGCCCAACTTGCGACATAGGCCGCATCCTCAAGGCCCGGGGTACCGATATGCTCGGCGGGATTAACGTGGATTTGTTGCCAGTGGTCAGCCATCGCAGCCTCCAATGAAGCCTCCCTGAGGAATCAACGGCGGGGCACAGCAAAGGGTTCCGCGCAATCGCAGAATCCACATGGCTATTTGGGGCTGGCAGGTGGCGCTCCCTAGCGGAATCGAACCGCTCTCTCCACCGTGAAAGGGTGGCGTCCTAACCGATAGACGAAGGGAGCATTAATCGCGCAAAACCAACAGGTTAGCAGTGTTGTGGCGAGCGCCGGACCGCAATCCCTGAAGGCAATTTGGCCGACGCGGGGGAACGTATAAAGGCGTTTCGCGGCTGCGGCAAGCCGCGAGATACTCCCGCTTGAGCGCTCTCCGCAACTTCATGCACACTCCCCCGCCGAGCCTGCCGGGAGCATCCGGTAAAGCCGCCGGAGCCCGATGCATGACCCGCAAGCTGATCGACATTTCCGTCCCCCTCCAGAACGACGTGCCTGCGGATCCGCCGGGCGGACACCCCACCATCCAGTACATCGACCACCAGCAGGGATTGCCGCGCATGCTGCAATTCTTCGATGGCTTGAAAAAAGAAGACCTTCCCGACGGCCAGGGCTGGGCTGTCGAACAGGTCAATCTCTCGACCCACAACGGCACCCATCTCGACGCGCCCTATCACTTTCATCCGACCATGAACCGCGGCGAGCGCTCGTGGACCATCGACGAGGTGCCGCTCGAATGGTGCTTCCAGCCCGGCGTCAAACTCGACTTCCGGCACCTTCCCGACGGCTATGTCGCCACCGCCGCCGATGTCGAGAACGAACTGAAACGCATCGGACACACTCTCAAGCCGCTGGAGATCGTCGTCGTCAATACCAGCGCCGGCGTGAAATACGGACAGCAGGACTACGTCACTTCCGGTTGCGGCATGGGATATGAGGCGACGATGTATCTGCTGGAACGCGGCGTGCGTCTCACCGGCATCGACGGCTGGAGCTGGGATGCGCCGTTCGTCTACACCGCGAAGAAGTATGCCGAGACGAAGGATGCGAGCCTGATCTGGGAAGGCCACAAGGCAGGCCGCCACATCGGCTACTGTCACATCGAGAAACTTCACAATCTGGAGCAATTGCCCTCGACGGGGTTCACCGTGTCCTGTTTCCCGGTGAAGATCGAGCGCGCGTCCGCCGGCTGGACCCGAGCTGTCGCTATTCTGGATGCGTAAGCCAGTATCCATAAACGGAATGCTTCTCAACGCTCGATCCTCAGCAGACCGAGATTCCTTTCGTGAAGGCGTTGAGGCTGCTCACTTGCTGCCTGTGGTTCAAGCTGAGTTCAGGTTGTCCGGTTATAGTGGAGCATCGCTCGAAGCGTGCACGCCCTCTCAGACCGTGAGCTGTCTGAAACTCAACCGGAGATCATTCGATGCCTTCCGCCTCTCACAATTGCGGATTCATTCGCACTGGGCTGACGGCAGCCGTATTGGTAGCGCTGACGGCGACTGCCCGCGCACATGAGGTCAAGCCCACAGAAGCACCGACCGAACAGGCAAGGACCAATCTGACCAAACCCGTTGATGCAGAAATCAAACTCACGCGCTTGCGCGAATTAAACATCACTTTGCCTAATGGCAAACAAAGCTTCGTCAGCTCAGCCAGCGGTCTTGTCCATATCGGTCGTTATTTCCATGTTGTCAGCGATGATGAGCTCCACCTCGCCAGCTTTCTGGTCGGCAGTGAACAGCCCGGTGAGCTCTTGCGCTTATTGCCCGGAGACCTGCCGGAAGCGCCGGCTGCGCGAAAAAAGAACAAGCCGGACTTCGAGGCGCTGCTTGTCCTGCCACCGGACGCGAGAAATCTACATGGCACATTGTTGGCGCTTGGTTCGGGGTCACGGTCCAATCGCAGGCGTGGAGTCGTCATCACACTGGATGCGGGCGGAAAAGCGCTCGCCAGCAATCCGGTCGATCTAGCTGCCCTCTTCACGCCACTCGATGCCAAATTGAAGGAGACCAATATCGAAGGTGCGGCAATTGTCGGTGACGAGTTGCTGCTTTTCCAACGTGGCAATGCGGGTGCGGGTACCAATGCCATCGTTGCTTACCCGTTGGCTGTGACGCTGAGGTTCCTGGCCGATCCCTCTGTTGAGCTTCCTGCGCCGGACATACGCATCGTGGATCTCGGAACCGTTAAAAATGTCCCCTTGGGCTTTACCGATGCGGCGGCACTTCCCGACGGTCGCATCGTCTTTTCGGCGGCAGCCGAAGACAGCGCGAATGCCTATGACGACGGCTCGTTAGCTGGTGCTGTGATCGGGCTGGTCGATCGAAACGGTGCGATCTTGAGCAAGCAGCCGCTGTCGCCAATGGTCAAAGTGGAAGGCGTCGTCGCCAGATTGAAAGGCGGCAGCATCTCTCTCAACCTGGTCACCGATGCCGATGATCCCAGCACCCCCGCCAGCCTTTATGAGGCAGTCCTGAGCGGTCGGTAGCAACCATTAAGCAGCGGCTGGCTGATCGGGCCACGCAATAATGCGCTTAACAAAAGCAGTTTCACGGGACTAAGCTTGCTGTTGCCGGCGATGCCGGATCAGGAAATGGAGATCATCGATGACGATGCCCGAGGATGTCGCCGGACTTCGTGAGCGAATGAAGGAAGCCGTCAAAGCGAACTGGAAAGCCTTCCTGATCGAAGGCATCGTGCTGGTGATTTTGGGAATGGCGGCGATTGCAATCCCGCTTCTCGCCAGCATCGCAGTCACGATCTTCCTCGGCTGGCTGTTTCTGATCAGCGGCGCCGTGGGCCTCTACCTGACGTTTACCACGCGCGACATGCCCGGCTTCTGGTGGTCGCTGCTCTCCGCGGTTCTTGCGCGTGCCGCAGGCATCATCCTGATCGTTCAGCCCGTCGCAGGAACGCTGACTCTCACCCTCGTCGTCAGCGCCTACTTCATCGCGGAAGGCATCACCACCATCATGTATGCCCTCGCCCACCGGAAGG
>JBOFFB010000761.1:0-4781 GCA_051648385.1 Allobosea sp. | reverse complement strand
AATCGCCACTTCACCCAACGCAATTCCGTCGGTATGTTCTTCAAAACGTGTGGGAGGATCATCATGAAGCGTCGTGACTTTCTGAAGAGCAGCGGCCTCGCCGTGGCCGCATCCGGTGCGATCGCCGCACCCGCCATCGCACAATCGCAGCCGGAGGTGAAATGGCGACTGACATCGAGTTTCCCCCGCTCGCTCGACACGATCTTCGGCACGGCGCAGCAACTGTCGAAGCTGGTGGCCGAGGCGACCGACAACCGCTTCCAGATCCAGACTTTCCCTGCAGGTGAAATCGTGCCCGGCCTGCAGGCGCTTGATGCCGTCGCGAACGGGACGGTCGAGTGTGCACACACGCCGACCTATTTTTACGTCGGCAAGGACCCGGTGCTCGGCCTTGGGACCGGAGTTCCATTCGGGCTCAACTCACGCCAGCAGCATTCGTGGTGGCATTTCGGCGGCGGCGAGAAGCTGGTCAACGAAAGCCTCGCCAAGTTCAACACCTACTCGATCCCATGCGGCAATTCGGGCTGCCAGATGGGCGGCTTCTTCCGCAAGGAACTGCAGACCGTCGATGATCTGAGGGGCCTCAAGTTCCGCATCGGCGGCATGGGCGGCCAGGTGCTGGCGCGTCTTGGCGTCGTGCCGCAGCAGATCGCAGCAGGCGATGTCTATCCGTCGCTGGAGCGCGGCACGATCGATGCCGCCGAATTCGTGGGCCCGTATGACGACGAGAAGCTGGGATTGAACCGGGTGGCAAAGTACTACTACTATCCCGGCTGGTGGGAGGGCGGCGCGATGCTGCACCTGCTCGTGCATCAGCCCGAATGGAACAAGCTTTCCAAGGCCTATCAGGCCATTCTGAGCCAGGCCTGCGAGTCCGCCAACAACTGGATGCTGGCCAAGTACGATGCTGTGAACCCACCTGCGCTGCGCCGTCTGGTCGCTGCCGGCACCGAACTCAGGCCCTTCCCGCAGTCGATCATGGAAGCCTCACTCAAAGCCGCCAACGACTATTATGCCGAGCTTTCTGGCCGCAACGAAGGTTTCAAGCGGGCATATGATTCGATGGTGGCATTCCGTGGCGAAACGCTGCTGTGGTGGCAGGTCGGGGAATTGTCCTATGACAGTTTCATGGCCCGCTCCCGCAGCCGAAGCTGATCAGCCGCGGTCAAGGCACAATGTCAGAACCTGAACCCGCGCCCGTGAGCGCGGGCGATCTTCTCAAGCTTGAGCGCTTCCTGCCCTATCGGCTGGTGGTGGCCGCCACGCTGGCGAGCCGGGCGCTGGCGCGGATCTATGGCCGCCATTTCGGCATCGGCATTCCCGAATGGCGGGTCATCGCCATGCTTGGCCAGTTCGACCGGCTGACGGCACGCGACGTGGGTGAGCTGTCGCACATGCACAAGACCAAGGTCTCGCGAGCAGTAAGCGAGTTGACCGAGCGTGGCCTGATCGAGCGCACCCCCAACCGTGATGACCGGCGCGAGGCTTTCCTGTCACTCAGCGCGCCAGGGCGGCGCATTTACGATCAGGTGGCACCGATGGCGCTGACCTTTGAAAAGCGCCTGATGGATGACATCCCGGCAGCGGAAATGCAGGCGTTCGAGCGCGTCCTGTCCACACTCACCGAGCGCGTGCGCGTGTTGTCAGCCGGCTTTACCGCAAGCGATGACTGATTTTTTGATCCGCGTAACGGCAACATACTTCCGCTTTGTTTACCATCTGTTATCCATACATCCGCAAACCTCGCCTTGCGGTCAGGTTGGAACAGGTTTGAGCGGCACTCCCATGTCTTTTCGATTTCGCCAGCTGATTGTCGTGCTGGCCACCTTGGCGGGATGGCCTGCTGTTGCGCTGGCGCAGTCTCAGCAGTGCGATGCGTGGCGCGGGGAGCTGTCCCGTATGGACCGTGGCGGCGGCGGTTCGCCCCGCGCGGCCGCAGCGGCGCAGCAGGTCGCGGCGCAGCTTGGTCGAGCGCAGGCAGCATTCTCGAACATGCAATGTGATGGAGCGTGGATTTTTCAGGCTGCTCCGCCACAGTGCAATTCCCTGCGCGGCCAGATCGGCCAGTTGCGGGCACAATATGCCTCGCTACAGCAACAAGCGGGTGGCGGTGGCGGCAACGAAAACCGCAGGCGCGCGCTGTTGGCCGCCATCGATGACAATTGCCGCAGTGGTGTGCTGCGCAGCCAGCCGATCGCGCCGCAACCGCAACAACAACAGCCGAGAACATTGTTCGAAGCCTTGTTCGGCGTGCCTGATCGCCCGCCGCCACCGCCAGGAATGCCGGAGCTTGATGGCCCGGTTCTGGATGCATCACCAGGCGAGAAGCGTGAGCCGACATGGGGCGCTGGCCGCCCGGTCTGCGTGCGCACGTGTGATGGATTCTTCTTTCCGCTGTCCAACAGCCCCGGCGGGCGTGAAAACCAGGACGACATGTGCCAGGCCCTGTGCCCGGCAGCGGAGACGGAAGTCTTCTACATGGCTGGCGACGGCGATATCCAGAATGCCAGTCGGCGCGGCGGCGGCACCTATGCCGGCCTCGCCAACGCTGGCCGTTATCTGCGCCAGTTCGATGCGGCATGCTCGTGCAAGAAGCAGGGCCAGAGCTGGGCGCAGGCGCTCTCGGAAGCCGAAGACATGCTGGATCGTCGCCGCGGGGACGTGATGGTGACGGAGCAACGTGCGGCTGAAATGTCGCGTGCACGACCCACGGCACAATCACGGCGCGAGGCCGAACGTCAGGCAAGGGCTGGAGACCAAGCGCCAACAGCACCGGCCTCGGACGTTGCCGCAGATGCTGCAGCGGCCCGGGCGCTTGAAGCCTCTGGCCGAGCGGCACCAACCGCCGGAACGGACTCGGCAGGGATCGGCCCCAATGGCCTGGCCACTGGCACGGTCTCAGCCGCACAGGGTGAGCGACGCGTCGTGACAAATTCCGCAGGTGAGCAGCGAACCGTGCGGATCGTCGCGCCAGCCTTCACGCCAGCAATCCAGTAGCAATCAGGCTGTTGCGCCGCCCAGTCGATTTTCGATGCGCTCACGGCCCATCATTGGCAGCAGCGCGGCCAGTTCCGGCCCGTGTTCCTTGCCGGTCAGTGCCAGTCTCAGCGGCATGAACAGGGCCTTGCCCTTGGCTCCAGTTGCAGCCTTGACGGCTTCGGTCCAGATTTTCCAGGTCCCCTGGTCGATAGCGCCCGCCGGGAGCGCGGCCAGCGCAGCGGCTGCAAAGGAAGCATCGTCGATCATCGGCGTCACCGGCCCGGCGACCACGTTCCACCAGATGCTGGCATCATCAAACCGGTGAAGGTTGCCGCGCACCGCCAGCCAGAAGGCCTCACCGCCAGCAATCCCGAGGGACGTCAACCGCGCATCGGCAGCTTCGAAACTCATCTGGTGCAGCGTGCGGGCGTTGAGGTTCTCCAGTTCGATCTCGTCAAACTTGGCCGGCGCGCGGGAGACGTGCGCGAGGTCGACCAACTCAGCCAGCTCAGCCATGCTGTCCACCGGGCGCACCGCGTCGGCCGAGCCGACCAGTGTCGCGAGCGCCGCGACTGCGAGTGGCTCCGTGCCGTTCTCGCGCAACGACGCCAGCGACAGGTGCCCAAGGCGCTTGGACAATCCCTCCCCGCTTGCTGTTGTGAGCAGGTTGTGATGCGCGAACACCGGGAGCTTGCCGCCGAGCGCCGCGATGATCTGGATCTGCACGGCGGTATTCGTCACATGGTCCTCGCCGCGGATGACATGGGTGATGCCCATGTCGATGTCATCGACCACCGATGGCAACGTGTAGAGATAGGTGCCATCGCCCCGGATCAGCACCGGGTCTGACAGCGAGGCGCAATCGACGTGAGCCTCGCCGCGCACCATGTCGGTCCAGCCGATTGTTCCCGGTTCCAGCAGGAAGCGCCAGTGCGGCTTGCGACCTTCGGCCTCGAAAGCAGCTTTTTCATCAGTCGTGAGCTTCAGCGCTGCCCGGTCGTAGATCGGCGGCAGGCCGCGCGCCAGCTGGCGCTTGCGGCGGCGATCAAGTTCGTCCGGCGCCTCATAGCAGGCATAGAGCCGACCCATTGCCCGTAGCTTGTCGGCGGCGGCATCATAGAGGGCAAAGCGTTCGGATTGGGCATAGACTGCGTGCGGCTTGACCCCGAGCCAATCAAGATCTGCGGCGATCCCCTCTGCGAAAGCCGCCGTCGAGCGCTCCTTGTCGGTGTCGTCATAGCGCAGGATGAACTGCCCGCCATGCTTCAGCGCGAACAGCCAATTGAACAGCGCAGGCCGAGCATTGCCGATATGCAGGCGGCCAGTGGGCGATGGGGCGAAGCGGACGACGGGTTTCATGCCGTGCTTATGGCGAAGGGAGTGCGCGGGTGCAACTGTGGCACCCTTTGAACAGGTCTACGGAACGCAGACATGCCCGAGCGAACTCGGTCGCTGACGGCAGCACGGCTCAAGAGGCGTGCTGCAATCCATCGACCTATCGTTTGTTCGACCTGCTCTCTTCGCCAGAGCTACAGTCTGACAGGCCTGCGCAATTGCGTGCTGCATCGGCGTTCCAGTTCGCCCTTGTGGCCAGCCGCCTGGGGTGAGCGGCCACGGAATTCGCCATCTGATGTACCCATGCACCAACTGATCGCACGGCCTGGGCTCCCCCAAATGGTCCAGCCCAACGCACGGATGTTGCAGCCTTGCGACGTTGCCCTTCGCTCCCAGTTTGCGGCCGCATTTCCGAAAGATGTGCAGACGGGCCGGCGGCTCGCGTCGCCGCCAGGTGCGGGCCGGGC
>JBOFFB010000760.1:0-3922 GCA_051648385.1 Allobosea sp. | reverse complement strand
ACATCCAGCCTGGCTGCAATTTGCTTGTTCATCAGTCCGGACGTGACGAAGGAGAACAACTCGCTCTGCCGCGGCGTCAGCGCTTGATGACGCTGCCGCAGCGCGGAGGCGGCCTGCAAGCCGGCTCGCCTGGTGCCGTCCTGCGCAAGCGCCCGGGTCACGGCATCCAGCATGTCCTGATCGCGGAACGGCTTGGGCAGGAAATCGATGGCTCCCGCCTTCATAGCCCGCACGGTCATGGGAATATCGCCGTGTCCGGTCATGAAGATGATGGGAATATGGTTTCCGGCTTTGGCCAGTACATCCTGAAATTCCAGGCCGCTGACGCCCGGCAGGCGAATGTCCAGTACCAGGCAACTGGCCACGTCCGGCAGCTTACTGTCCAGTAGCTGAGACGCCGAACTAAACACCTTCACCGCCAGCTTCATCGAACGGAACAGGTAGGTCAGCGCCACACGCATCGACTCGTCGTCGTCCACTACGATGACGACTTGCTGCGGATCCGTCTTGTTGTCCATGATCGATTACCAGCCAGACACGGCACCGCCTCCAGCACGCCCCCTTGCCGGGTCGGTGTCTACTGCCAAAATGAACCATATGGGAAATTCAATGGTCCATGCACGCCTAAACGGTGGGCAAGGCGAACTGAAACGTCGCGCCCGGCCCCCGACCGTTGCCCGTCGCCCATAGGCGACCGCCATGGACTTCGACAATGGAACGGCAGATCGACAGCCCCATGCCGAGACCGCCTGGCTTGGTGCTGAAGAACGCCTCGAAGACGCGATCCGCCGCGGCTTCATCTAGGCCGGTACCGCAGTCTTTCACGGCCACAAGAATCCGGCTTGCCTCATCCGGGCGGGATTGAATCACCAGGATGCGGGATCGGTCGGTCGCCTGCATCGCTTCGATGCCATTCACGACCAGGTTGATGATGACCTGCTGGATCTGAACACGATCCGCCACGACCGGCGGCATTCCTGGCTGCAACTCCAGCCGCAGCTCGACATTCTGCGCGGTCAACTCACGCTGCAACAGTGCCGCCACCTCCTGGATGGCTACGTTGATGTCCAGCGGCAGCATCCGGGTATCCGCCTTTTTCATCAAGCTACGGACTCGCTGAATGACATCAGCCGCACGATTTCCGTCTTTGACGATCCATTCTACTGCGCCGCGCACGTCATCCAGATCGGGATCGTCATGATTAAGGAAGCGCAGGCACGCCTGCCCGTTGGCGACGATGGCCGCAAGCGGCTGATTGACCTCATGGGCAATGGTGGCGCTGATTTCGCCCAACGTCGCCACCCGGCTGGCATGGGCCAGCGCGGACTGGGCGGCGAGCAGGGCCTGCTGGGATTTTCGCGCGCTGGTGATATCCATGAGTGCGCCCACCACTCTTTCCTTGCCCGACCCGTAGACCAGGCGGTGCGCGACCACACGGACATGCTTGATCTGTTCATCGGAAATCAACAGCCGCACTTCGGAATCGTGGTCTCGCAATCCGGTGGCCGCACTACTCAGTCCCTGCTGCATCAGATTGCGATCGTCAGGGTGGACACGCTGCAGAAAAAGGTCAATGGAGGGCCTGACAGCCCGGTCAATGCCGAGGATCAGAAACGTCTCATCAGACCAAAAATGATCGTCCCCGACCGTGTCCCACGCAAAGCTGCCGGTCAGGCTGAGCTTCTGAGCTTCGGCCAGATAGGCCTCGCTTCGCTGCAGGGCATTTTCCGCACGCTTCCGATCCTCGATATTGAAGCCGATGGAATACCATTTGACAATTTTTCCCTCCTCATTGCGCAGCGGCACGCGGCGTATGGAAAACCATCGAAACACTCCATCGGCGCCGCGGATCGGCGCCTCCGTCGATAGCGGCTCGCCGCTTTCCAGGCAGGCGCGCCACAAAGCGCGCTCGGGATCGTCGGAACGAAACAGGGCAGCGCCGCGATCGCTCACGGCTTCCACCAAGGTCAGACCGACATAGTCGGTCCAGATCTTGTTGACATAGCTATGCACGCCATCCGGCCGATACGTGGAAACCATGGCGGGAATGCTATCGATCGTGAGCTGGAGTTCCCGCTGCGCTTCCGCGAGTAGAGCCTCGCTGCTACGCAGGGCGCTTTCGGCGCGCTTGCTATCCTCGATGTCGTAACCGATGCTATACCAGGCGATCACTTCGCCACTCTCGTTGCGCAGTGGAACGCGGCGTAGAAAGTGCCAGCGATATTCGCCGTCAGACCGCAATAGGCGTTGCTCGGTTTCGAACGCTTCGCCCGTCTCCACGTGATGCCGCCACACCCGATCGATTCGCACCCGGTCATCGGGGTGAACGATGAGACTGCCGCGATCCTTCCATATCTCCTGCGAGAGTCCGGTATAAGTGCGCCACGCCTGATTGACAAATTCGATCTCGCCGTTGGGGCCGTAACGCGCCGCCAGCGCCGGAATCGTATCGATCGTCGCCCGCAGTGTTTCTTCCGCCCGGCGCGCCCGGTCCTCGGCGAGCTTTCGCTCGGCATTCTCGCCGCGCAACGTTTCATTGGCGTGTTCGAGTTGCAGCAGAGCGACCTTTTGCTCATCGCGCACCCGCTTCAGCGCGTCGGCCGACCGGCGCTGCGCCGCGCACAGCGCCACCACAAACAATGCACCAATGGCGAACACAAACAGTTGCGGAATATCCTTCAGCGGCAACGCAAAGGAATAGAACGGCGGCAAGAAGAAGTAATCGAAAGCCAGAATGGTGAGCACGGTGGCAACAATGCCCGGAGCGGTGCCGCTGAACCACGCCACAAACATGATTGCGCAGGAAAACAGCGAGGCCGTTGGCGCAAAGCCGGATATGCGATGAAACACCAGGCCGCCGATCACTGCATTTCCAACCGTCACGACCGCAATCGCATAGTGGAACGTCATCCGCCCCCGGCGTCGCCACAATACAGCGGACGTCTTCATCTTCTTTCTCTCTCAAGAACGTGCCGGGCACCTCGATACGGTGCGACCCCTAGCATAGAGGACGCCTCCGTCTCTGAAAGCAAGGGCGCCATCCTATCCGAACCTGAAGGCGTAGGCGGGAACGCCCGGATCAATGATTCGATCTCGAACATATGCGCTGCAGGTATCGCTTTAATAGCCACGGAAACGCAGCCGCTGTTTTCTTCACGACCACGCGTAACGTGAGGCAAGTTGTGCGATCTTTCGCATCTCGACCGGAGTAGTCGATCCGAAGACCGTCACAATCACCAGTTCGCGTTCCAAGGACAGGCCTTCGATAGGCCGTGTGACAAGCCCAAGTGTCGCGCCCGAGTGCTCTGGCAGGATGCATATTGCATGGCCATCGGCGACGACGCGCTGCACCCAGTCTTCCCTCTCTGCCCGAAAGCGCGGCCGCATCAGGATCTCTTGACGAAAAAAGTGCTCCTGGATCCGGTCCCGGAACTCGCACCGGAGGCGGTCGACATAAGGAAACGAGGCCAGGTCTGCGGCACGCACGACATCGACGCTGGCGAGCGGATGCTGCGCAGCGCAGCCAAGCACGAAACGTTCCCGGAAGAGCGGACGTACGTCAAGTTTGACATCAGGTTTCGGCTGACGCGGCAGGATGCAGGCGTGGTACTTGCCCGAAAGGATTTCTGCCGTGTATTCGTGCGATTGAAGAGCATGAATCTTGATCCAGACCGTCGGGTTCTCCTCCAATGCGCGCTGGAAGAAAGATGTGAATGCATTTGGGCTTACCGAGGGCGCCACCGCGATGTCGAGAACGCATTGACTGCCAAGGGCCCAGTCATGCGAGTGCTGGCGCACGCTCCTTAATGCAAGCTGCACCTGCTTGAAATCTTTCTCGATCTCCTGCCCCAGCGCGGTCAATCGGCTGTTTTTGCCGTCGCGATAGATCAATGGCCCGCCAAGCTCTTCTTCCAAACGACGA
>JBOFFB010000759.1:0-2569 GCA_051648385.1 Allobosea sp. | reverse complement strand
TTCAGCTATCCGGGCGAACAGCGCCAGAGCCTCAGGAACATCTCGCTCTCGATACAGCCCGGAGAGAAGGTCGGTATCATTGGCAAGGCTGGTTGTGGCAAGTCGACCCTGTTGCGCCTGCTGCTTCGCCTTTATGAGGTTGAAACGGGACGTCTTTGCCTTGACGGTCGCGATATCCGCCAGTTCGACCCGCGCATCCTCCGCCAGGCCATCAGCTACATGCCGCAGGACACGCAGCTCATGGATGGAACGCTCGAGCACAACCTGACGCTGGGCCTCGACCATGTCCCGGCGGGCGATCTCGAACGCATCTGCATGCTGACCGGCTTACATGACTTTGCGGCCGCACATCCGTCTGGCCTGAGCCTTCAGGTCGGTCCCGGCGGCATGCGGCTGTCCGGCGGCGAGCGACAGGCCGTGGCATTGTCCCGCGCCCTCATGGGGCGTCCCAAAGTCGTGATCCTGGACGAGCCCACCGCAGCCTTCGACAATACATCAGAGGCCAAGCTAATCGGCGAGCTCAGGCAGCATCTGGGCAGCACCGGCCTGATTGTTGCTACACACCGCCTGCCCGTGCTCGCTCTGGTTGATCGCATCATCTGGATGGATGGCGGACGCATTGTTGCCGATGGCCCGAAAGCCGAAATCTTCGCCAAATTCGGCATCGCCGCCTGACGGGTTAACGAAGCCCTCATCAGCTTTTGCTAACCCTGACAGGCCCGGGTTGGGCGAGTTTGATCAGGTGAACGGGCCATATGGCGCACGCCAAAGACGATGCGGACGAGAACCATTGGCCGGGCTATGTCGACGCCCTGACAACGATGCTGATGGTCTTGACCTTCGTCATGATGATCCTTGGCATCGCGGTCTTCGCCATGTCACAAAACGTCTCGCGCATCATTGTCGAGACCATCGCGCGGGCGGCCCTGATAGACCCCCCGATTGACGACGTGCCGGTCCCTATTTTGACCGAACGCATTCTCGAGAAACTGCGCCTTTATCCGCCACGCCCGCCAGTGAGAATGGCCGAGCAAGCCAAGACCGAGACTGGGGTGAACACGCAGACCTTCAACAGATACGCGCCAGATCAGCAGCCCAATCCCGATGCCCCGGCGATGCTGGGCGAGGACACCCGCGTGGTGTCTGCCCAGCCGGCCCATGTTCCATCAGCTCCGGGCCCGGTCAAATCGGAGGTCGCAGGCCAGGCACTGGTGCTCGAGTTCCAACCGCGTGCAACCCGGCTTGATGAAGCTGCGGCCACGAGCCTCGCGCAGACGCTGCAGACCGAAGCGCGCTTCAAAAGCGCTGATCTGATAGAGGTCAGGGCGTTCGTCGACCGGACAGCCCCCAGTCTCACCGATGCCCGGCGTGTCGCTTACTACCGGGCCATGCTGGTCCGCGCCGCATTGCTGCAGGGCGGTTTTGCGGCAGCCCGCGTTCGCATCTTCACAGATGAAACCATGACAGCGGCGGACCCTGAGCGCTCACGCGACCTGGTCCGCGTGATCCCCATGACCAAATCACCCTGATTTTCATCCGGATTGGGGTGTTGAACACTCAACGGTTAAGGGAAAATTTGCCTTGTTCCATCACCATTTAAGAGGCGCGTTGGGTACGCGTCAGTTGGGATAAAGTGCATGCGGCGGTTTTTTACGGGACAGTCACCGATAGAGACTGTCCTCCGACATCAAATGCTCAAGGTGCTGGGCACGCTGCTCGCGCTAGCACTGCTGGTGGGCTGGGCCCACGAGTTCGTTTGGAGCGGTATCCGCTCGAACATCTATCTCAACGGCGGCATCATTGCCGTGTTCCTTTTCGGCGTATCACTTGTGGTGCGCAGCATGCTAGGCTTGCGCAACGAGGAAGTCGCGTTTTCTGCCCTTCAGGAAGCCTATGAAGACACACGCCAGGAACGGTTGTCAGGCGCGCGCGACCCTTACTGGCGCCACCATCGCGGATTGCAGCCGGGAAAGGTGTTTGCAAGGCCCGTCGTGCTCGGCCACATGTTCGAGCTCACCTATGACGAACTGATCCGCTCGAAAGACATCCGCATTTCGGTCTCCACGATGCAGAACATCGTGCAGGGGATCGATGGAAAACTGAGTGAGCAGCGTTCGCTGAGCGTCTACATTACAGGTCTCCTGGTTTTCCTCGGTTTGATCGGCACCTTCATTGGTCTGATGGAGATGGTCGGTTCGGTTGGCAGCATCATCGGCAGCCTGCAGAATCTGCAATCTGCCTCGTCGAGTGCCATCCAGCAGCTGTTGAAGAGCCTCGAAGAGCCTCTCCGTGGCATGGCCACCGGCTTCTCGTCGTCGCTGTTCGGCCTGTTCGGCTCACTCGTGCTCGGCATCATGAGCCGGATGGGAGCCACCGCACACGGCACCATGAAGGACGAGTTCGAGAGCTGGCTGGCCGGTATTGCCCAACTCGAGAACCGAAAGGGCGGCGAGGCCAGCGAACTGGCCCGCATGATCAGCAACAATTTGATGGGCTTGCCCCAGGGTGGATCGCCGGGTGGCGCGCAGGGCGCAGGACAGGCGGCACAAGCAGCGCCCATGGGTGCGGG
>JBOFFB010000758.1:0-1982 GCA_051648385.1 Allobosea sp. | reverse complement strand
GACAGCAAGCCGTTTCTGGAAGTCGCGCCGTGGCTGATCGTGATCTTCGCGCAGCGCTGGGGGCATGACGCCAGGGGCAGACGCGTGAAGCACTACTATGTGCCCGAATCGGTCGGCATCGCCACGGGCCTGCTGATCGCCAGCCTGCATCAAGCGGGGCTTGCCACGCTGACGCACACGCCTGCGCCAATGAACTTTCTCAACGAAATTTGCGGGCGGCCCGACAACGAAAAGGCACTCATCCTGCTCGTGGTGGGTTATCCCGCAGAGGGTGCAAGTGTGCCCGCAATCACGCGAAAGCCGCTTGGCGAGATCGCCAGTTTTCTGTGAGTTACACTACTCGGCGGCCCGCAGCCTTGGCACGCTGCGCCGCTCGCCAAGCCTGACCCAGCCGGGCTTGTCGAACAGGAAGGATGCGCCAAAGCGACGGGCAACGAGAGCCATCAGCAGAGGGGCAAGCAGCGCAAATGTCCAGACAATCACCGAGACGATGCCTGGATCGGTAAACAGCCCGCATTTGATCAGGACAATGCGCATGGTTGCCATCGGAATGGTGAAAGCAACATAGATTGTCAGCGAATTGCGTCCGAGATGGGCGAGCGCGGGTCCGATGCGTGAGGCCGCGAGATGCACAGCCACGATGATCAATGACAGTCCTCCGGTAAAGCCAAGCACCAGGCTCATGATGGCGATGTTTGCGGAGATTCCGCCGCCAATGCCGAGGCTGGCGGGCCAGACGGCGAGCGCCGTGCTGATTGCGGTGGCCATCACGATCAAGAGGCTTGTCCGTGGTTTCTTGGCAGCTTCGCTGGCAAGATTGGCGACGGTCTGGGCCATTCGACAACCGGCCACGAAGAACACGAAACGCTGTGCGAACTCGTCGATCGCCGTCCAGCCGGTTTCTGGCATCAACATGTGCAGCAAGGCGGCACCGCCAACGACCAACCACGCAGGCATCTCGGCGCTGGCCCGTGCCACGACCGCAAAAACAATCAATGCGTGGATGAACCAGAGCGCGCTATTCGGCTCAAGAAGTGACAGGCCTAGCGAATTCAGGGCAGCATTCGGGCTGGTCAGACCAAGAAATCCGCCTTTGAGTACGAACAGGATGCCGGACCACAGCAGCAGGAAATAGACGAAATGCAACACGCGCCGATCAATCAGGGCGCGCCAGCTGCGACCAAGCATACCGGCAAAGAAGAAGCCTGCGATCAGGAAGAAGGCTGGAATGCGGAACGGCTTGGCAAACTCGACAACCGGATTGAGCCAGCCCGCAGCGTTCATGGCCTCCTGCACGCCAAGCGTGGAGTGCATCATCACAACAAGCGCGATGCTCAGGCCCTTGGCCACATCAGCCCACTGCAACCGCGTTGATGACTGATTTTGGCTCATTCCAGTTACGCGCTCCTGATCCGAAACGCGGCGGCACTGTCCCGTTCTGGAGCAGTGCAGGTCAGCGCGCTTCCGTTTGCAGCATGGATCGCAAGTGCCGGGCCAGTCTTGCGCCTACGCCCTCGCGCCCAAGTTGCGCCCAAGTTCTTGCACCTACGCCAGAACACGCCGCATCACGGAGGCGAAGCGCTGGCGGATAACCTCGCCGTGGTCGTGTCGTCCATCTTCGACGACAAGCCTCCCGCCGACGCGCACCTCGCGGATGGGCATCTCGCTCACCGCAAAGACGGCACTGTCGATCAGTTCGGCGCCTGTTCGCGCCACCAGCGCCGGGTGATCGAGGTCGAGGGTGACAAGATCGGCGCTGTGACCCCGTGCAATAGCCCCGATCTTGCGGCCGCTCGCGCGTGCGCCACCGGAGAGCGCGGCGCGATAAAGCGACTGTCCGACTGAACCATCGACCGGTGCCAGCCGCGCCCGCCGCCGGTCGCGCAGGCGTTGCGAATACTCGAGCTGGCGCAGTTCGGAGGCCACCCCGATCTGGATGTTGGAATCAGTGCCAACGCCGTAACTGCCGCCCGCCTCGGCGT
>JBOFFB010000757.1:0-4489 GCA_051648385.1 Allobosea sp. | reverse complement strand
CCAACGGCAAAAAAAATAGCCTGCGCAATTCCGCGCTCTGAGTCCGAGCGGCAGCTATCGGGCATGCCCCACCTTAGGCTGACCGACAGTTGTGGGCCGGGCACGACACCCACCTTGGCCGGTTTTTGGGCGGCGGGGTTGGCGTTTGCTGAAGCTGTCTTCTGGTCAGCTTTCTCTTTCGCTGTTGTTGTCGGTGATGGTTGTCGCTGAACAGACAGGAACGGGTCGCAGGCCATGAGCATTTGAGGAGTGGGCCGCCTTGGTCGGGCGGCCCAGTGCGGGCTTTTAGGCCAGGCCTTCTGCCCGGCAAGCGGCGCGTTCAGTCGATAAGATTGATGAGGCGCGCGTTGTTGGCGCGGATCAAGTCATAAAGCGCTGCGCTGCGCTCGGCGAGATCGCTGTCATCGCCCCAGCCACCCGGGCGCTCGAAATCCGAACCGACGCGGTAGCTGTTGCCTGCCGCAGTGATGAACCAGCCCATCGCCGCCACCTGGTAGCGGTGATCGGTCACCGTGCCGTCTTCCAGTGAAAGCCGACGAAGCATCAGCCCGTCCTCATCGGTCTGATGGTCGAGTGCTGCGTGAAGTAGCCGGTCGGACAGCGCACCCACCGCCGCACGAAGCGCCGGCCGCGTTTCCAGAAAGGCGCTGGTTCCGTCGCGCTCGCGCAGCATGGAGAAGCCACCGGTCAGGTTGTTGAGAAACCGCCACTGGGCCTCGGTGTCGATGCGCTCGCTCCCGGCTCCGACACCATCGGCGGTATAAACGACCGTATCGGCAATGCCCCAGTCGCGCACGGCTGAATCACTGGCAGCAAGGGTTTCGGTCATCGCGGCCATGCGCTCAAACAAAAGCTGAGCTTGATCCATATGTGCGTCTTCACCAAAGACAGCAAGGATTTCGTAGAGCGCCTTGTGCCCACGCAGCAGGCTTCCCAGTGTATCGAGTGGATAGACGCCGCCATCGCCCAGATCATAGGCCCCGATCTCCTCATCCCAGGCCGCATCCAGCGTGCCGGCAAGGTTTTCGGCGACCTCCACCAGCCGGTCGATGGTCAAGCCATGCACGGTTTCCATATGCTCGCGGCTCAGCGCGCCCATGTCATCCGCGCCGCCCGGCTTGTCCCAGCGCACGAAAGAATAGGTGAGCGCATGAAGTGCATCCAGTCCGTGTGCTAGGCTGGCCCCGTCGCGCGTGCCATCGATATCGGCAAAGCTGCGCTGGCCGTAATGCACGGCAATCAAGCGCCGCGTCATCGTGCCGAGATAGGGCGCGCCCTCATATGTCAGCGCCTGTTCAAGCCCCAGATCGCCCCAGCGACCGCCACTGTGATGCATGTGATAGCTGAACGAGGCATGGGCCAGATCGGCGATGTCGAAAGCATCCCCGGCAACCCATTCATCACCTTCCAGAATCAGGCTGCCTGTCTGGTCCGCCATCAGCATGGCCGACGCCTCGCGCATCACGGCCAGCCAGGCCTCGCCCTGCCCGCGCATCGGATCGCCGGCGAGTTCGGCAGCGTAGCCCTCATGGCCCATCTCGCTGCTGCGCATGATCCGCCCGACGCTGGCCAACCCATGCATCACCGCCGAGTAATCCCGGTGATGCAGCGCCTGCTGGTAGGTGAGCGGCGCCCCATCGGCATCGAGTTGGGCCGGGATCCGCGGGCCGGCCCGTTCGGCGTCCGGCATCGCCTGATAATTGGCTTGCGCCGGAAGGACGAGAAAGGCCACAGCACAAAGGCCAATGGCACCGCGCGTGCAATATGTAGACAGCAATTGAGTCATCAATACCTCCTATGGTTCGTCTTACCGAGAAGGAGTTTATGCACCCAGTCTGAAAGCTGCCTGAAAGTCTTCTTTTGGGAGCGAAAGCACCAGATTCGTGCCCGCGCCGGGCTGACTTTCGATATGGGCCCGGCCGCCATGCAGTTTGATGATCTCGCGCATGATCGACAGGCCAAGCCCCGCCCCGCCATTCTGCCGCGACCGGGCACTGTCAGCGCGGAAGAACCGCGTGAATGCATTGGCGCGCACTTGTGCATCCATGCCCGGCCCGTCATCGGCGATCACCAGCTGCCAGTCCGGCCCCTTGCTTGTGAGGCGCAGATCGATGCGCCCGCCGCGCGGGGTGTAGTGCAACGCGTTATCCAACGCCGCGCTGAAGGCCTGGGTCAGAAGATTTACATTGCCACTGCTGTTTGCCACGGGCGGCAGGTTGGCGTTCAACTGTTGGCCCTTCACGGTGGCGCACGGCTGGCGCAGCCGGATCAAGGGCTCAATAACAGCAACCAGATCAAGAGGTACGCGCTGCAGTTCCAGCGCGCCGGCATCGGCCCGCGCAAGCATGAGCAACTGCGCAGCCATGTCGCCCAGTCGGCGTGTCTCGGCACGGGCATCCTTGATGCTCTGGCGGTGGAACTCGCCCAACCGATCCCCGGCCTCGCGCTCGACCATCGCCAGTGCCGTCTGCATGACCGTGAGCGGACCGCGAAGCTCGTGTGAAGCGTTCGCGATGAATTCGCGCTGCTGAACAAGTGCGCGGCGCAGGGGCAGAAGGCTGCGATCGGCCATCCACCACCCGCCAGCGCTGGCCAGCACCACGAAGCCGAGCGCAAGTGCAAACATGATGCGCAGAAGCTGGTCGAGATGGGCCAGCGCACCGTCGACATCGGTCGCGGCGTAGACGCTGCCCAGATAGGTGCCCTCCCCACCCGTCACCGGGTGGCGCAGCAGTGCCAGCCTAACCGGCTGTTGCCTCACCTCGGTCTCGAGGTCCTGAAAAACCACATCGTTGCGCGGCAGTTCGCTTGCTGCCAGATGGGCAAGCACTGCATCGCGCAGCTCTGGTTGGGTCTCGTTGCCGTGAACCAATTCGCCCTCAGGGCTCATGATGTAATAAAAGGCGGTGCGGTGTGGCCGGTAGCCGATTTTAACATCGGCCCGGTCGGCCGTGCCCGCGACCCATGCCTCGAGATCGGGCTTGTGGACCTCCGCCTCGCGCTGCGACAACTGCGTAAGCTCAGTGCTGAGCGTTCGCTTGATCAAGGCAGTATGCAGGAAATAGCCGCCCAGCAGCACCCCGCAAAGGGCGAGCGCCATGCCAACGGTATAGCCGATGGCCAGACGCTTGCGCCCCGATTGAAGCTCGTGCTCGATCGGGCTGTGTTGGTGTCGCTGCATCATCGTCTCCTGCATGGCCAGCACGGCAATAGCGGCTTGAACTGAGAAGCGTCTGAAATCACGCCTTGGCCTCGGGCACTGTCCCGGACTCGAACCGGTAACCAAAGCCGCGCAGGGTCTGGATCGGCTCTTCTCCCGCGCAGCGCGACAGCTTGCGCCGCAACAGCGTTAGCGTGGCATCTAGGGCGTTGTCGGTCACCTCACGCCCAAGGCCCCAGAGCTGCTGCCGGATCGTTTCGCGCGCAACCGCATGACCGGCGCGCCGCATCAGGATCTCGACGAGCTGAAACTCGCGCTGGGTCAATTCCACGGCGTGGCCGGTCGCATGCTGCATGCGCCTGTCGTCGCAATCCAACTGCCAGCCACCGGTCTCGATGATGCGCGGGGTCCGCGGACGGGCCGCGCGACGGGCGAGTGCCTCGGTCCGCGCCAGCAGTTCTTCTGGCTCAAAGGGTTTGACAAGGTAGTCATCAGCCCCGTTGGCGAAGCCTTCCAGCCGATCCTCGAGCGCATCACGCGCGGTCAGCATCAGGATGCCACCTTCAAACTCCTGCGCCCGGGCCCTCGCACACAAGGCGATGCCATCCTCCCCAGGCAGCATCCAGTCCAGGATGAGCACCTCATGCGCGCATTGGAGCAGGTATTCCTGCGCCTCGTGACCGTCATGTGCCACATCCACGGTGTGTCCCGCCTGCGCGAACATATGCGCTAGCAGGCGCGTCAACCGCTTGTCGTCATCGACTAAAAGGACATACATCGCAAATCCAGCTTTCTGCCGAGCGGCTATCACGGCAATGGCCGCAGCCGCAGATCGAGGAGGCACCTTTCGCGGTCGGCCCCGCGAGCGTCAGTGTCGCATAGCTGAGGTGACCATCGGCAATAGCGGGACAAGCCGCGAGCCATACAGCGGAAATAGTTGTAAATTCAATGTTTATCGCCGGTTCCTTTCGGTTTGCCCTCCTGCGGCGCGAAACGCCTGCACCACCGAGGTATTCAAAACAATATCCGAGTCTTCGTTAAACGGCGTTGATCCGCATCAAGTGCAATGCTGGCAAAGAATTGCTCGGGGACAGATCGAAGACCGGGCAAGATCAGATGCTAAGCCGTGCTTCAGGATTCGCTCGCCAGCGGGTCGGCGTTGCGATCAGCAATCTTAGAAGCAGACGCAAGCCCGAGATTCGGCTCAAAGATGTTTCATCAGGCTCCCTATGCACGACAGAGGGGCCAGGACCGCTTCGGACGACTGCTTCCTTGCCGTCGATACGCTGTTGGAACATAATAGTGTGAATCTGCTATCAGATCCTTGAC
>JBOFFB010000756.1:0-5170 GCA_051648385.1 Allobosea sp. | reverse complement strand
CTACCGCCCGCGATAGGGCATCACGCCTTGATCCGGCACCCAAAGGTTCTTCGGCACCTCGCCTGTTTGCCAGAATACATCTATCGGAATGCCGCCGCGCGGATACCAGTAACCACCGATGCGGAACCAGCGCGGTGCCAGCAACTCAACGAGCCGCTTGCCGATACCGACTGTACAATCCTCATGGAAAGCGCCGTGATTCCTGAAGCTTGTGAGGTAGAGTTTGAGTGATTTCGATTCAACCAGCCAGTCACCCGGTAGATAGTCGATGACGAGGATGCCAAAATCCGGCTGACCCGTGACCGGGCAGATCGAGGTGAATTCAGGGGCTGTGAACCGCGCGAGGTAATCTGTGCCCGGATGCGGATTGGGCACGCGGTCGAGCACAGCCTGCTCAGGCGATGCCGGAATGCTCGACGGCTGGCCAAGATGAAGTGTCGACGGACCGGACATGGGCGGCTCCCTTTTTGCGTGCCGCAGCTTTTGGCAGGTGTTACCCGCGAAGGAAACCCTGATTTGCCAGATCGCGGATGACAGCTTCGGCATGCTTGGCTAAAAGCGCTCTACCTTGCCCACCTTTCTGAAGGACATTGCCATGACCGCGATCATAGATATCACAGCCCGCGAGATCCTCGATTCGCGCGGCAACCCGACCGTCGAGGTCGATGTGGTTCTGGAAGACGGCTCGATGGGCCGTGCTGCCGTGCCTTCTGGCGCATCGACAGGCGCGCATGAGGCGGTCGAGCTGCGCGATGGCGACAAGAAGCGCTATGGCGGCAAAGGCGTGCTGAAGGCTGTCAACGCCGTCAACGAAACGATTGCCGAAGCGTTGGTCGGCATGGAAGCCGAAGAGCAGGTGCTGATCGACGAAGTGATGATCGCGCTCGACGGCTCCAAGAACAAGAAAAAGCTTGGCGCGAATGCAATTCTCGGTGTCTCGCTCGCTGTTGCTAAAGCTGCGGCTGACGCGTCCGCATTGCCGCTTTATCGCTATGTCGGAGGCACCCAGGCACGCGTGCTGCCCGTGCCGATGATGAACATCATCAATGGCGGCGCACATGCCGACAACCCGATCGACTTTCAGGAGTTCATGGTCATGCCGACCGGTGCGCCGTCATTGGCGGAAGCCGTGCGCTGGGGCTCGGAAATCTTCCAGACACTGAAAAGCGCGCTGAAGAAGGCAGGCCACAACACCAATGTCGGTGATGAAGGAGGCTTTGCACCAAACCTTGGTTCTGCCGAGGAGGCGCTTGATTTCGTCATGACCGCGATCACTTCTGCTGGTTTCAAGCCCGGCAAGGACGTGCATCTGGCGCTCGACTGCGCTGCAACCGAGTTCTTCAAGGACGGCGTCTATGATTACCACGGCGAAGGCAAGAAGCGCCCGATCGCCGATCAAGTCGACTATCTGGCAAAGCTGGTCAAGGATTACCCCATCGTCTCGATCGAGGACGGCATGTCCGAGGACGATTGGGCTGGTTGGAAGCTGCTGACCGACAAGATCGGTGCAAAGTGCCAGCTCGTTGGCGATGACCTGTTCTGCACCAATGTCGAGCGGCTGAACAAGGGCCTCAAGGGCGGATATGCCAATGCGATCCTGATCAAGGTCAACCAGATCGGCTCGCTCACCGAGACGCTGAACGCGGTCGATACCGCCCAGCGGGCTGGCTACCGCGCGGTGATGTCACACCGATCGGGCGAGACGGAAGATGCCACCATCGCCGACCTCGCCGTCGCGACGAATTGCGGGCAGATCAAGACCGGCTCGCTCTCGCGCTCGGACCGGACAGCCAAATACAACCAGCTGATCCGCATCGAGCAGGAGCTTGGTTCGCAGGCAAGGTATGCTGGCAAAGCGGCATTGAAGGCGCTCGGCTGAGCCGCAGCAAGCGCAGCGCCGAGGTCAAAAGCAATTGATTGGAGTGTCATGGCCGCCCTTGTGGCGGCCATCTCAACACATGGTCGCGCTGCACCACTCGGACCGAGATCACCGGCACAGGGCCGGTGATGACACTGCTCGAGGCAAAGGCGGACGTAGACGCTGACGCACCATGCGTCGCTGGCAGTTTTCATTCGACCAGCAGAGGTGTCATGTGCAGTCAACGCATAGCGGGCACCGATGGCCTTTTTTCTCAATCTCTCGAAGCGCCAACTGGCCTTTGCCGGCATGGCACTCGCAATGGTGATCTACGGCTCGAATTTCGTGCTCAGCCGGCACGCGGTGCTCAATGGGCTGTCTGCGCATGATCTGCTGGCGCTGCGTTTCGCCGTCGCAGGGCTTCTTCTGATCCATGTTTTTGGTCTGACCGGCTGGCGTGATTGTGCGGGTGTGGGCTGGACACGCGGCCTTCTGCTGACGCTGATGAGCGGCTTTCCGATGAGCTATCTGATGCTGACAGGCCTGACCATGGCGCCGGCAGCTCACGGTGCCTCGATCGGGCCGGGCACGGTGACGCTGATCGGCATCATTGGGAGTGTCGTGTTGTTCGGCACGAAACTTACAAAGCCGCTGATCATCGGTGTGCTGGTGGTCATGTGCGGGCTTGGCGCTCTGGCATGGGCCGGCACCAAGACCACCAACATGCCTGACATGCTGTGGGGCGATCTGTGTTTTCTTGGCGTGGGCTTGTTGTGGGGCTTTTACCCACTGCTACTGACACGCTGGAAAGTCGACGGTCTCAAGGCAACAGCTATCGTCTCGGTCGTTTCGATGGCTTACCTGCCGTTCTACGCGCTGTTTTTCTTTCGCGGCTTCGACATCGCTCCGTGGTGGGTGCTGGTGGCGCACGGCTTCAATCAGGGGGTCCTCAACGTGGTTATCGGCCTGTGGCTCTGGGCCTGGGCGGCGCGCATCCTCGGAGTCAGCGTTGCGGGGCGCTTTCCGCCGATGATCCCGGTGATCGGCACACTCCTTGGCATTCCGGTGCTTGGCGAATGGCCTGGCATGCTGCAATTGACCGGTATTGCGCTCATTGTCAGCGGCTTGTTCATGGCGGCCTTGAGAAGACCGGCAACGGCTTGAGCCGATCCCCTTAAACAACATGCGTCCTTTGCGGACGCTGCAGTTGTCAGCCCTTTTTCTGCCGAGGATCGTCGACCACGCGGTATTCCACGTCCTCGATTTCATCAGCAGGCGACTTGCGAGAGGCGCGTTTGCGCTGTGTGGGTGCTGGAGCGGCTTGAAAGCCAGCACTCTTCAACAGCTTCTCGATCCGCTTCCGCATCACGTAGGCGGTGATCGCACCAGCGACGAGAACGAGCGGCAACAGCAGAACGGCAATCGTGCTGACCACCAGAAACAGCGCGATGCCAAGCGCGGCGCTGCCTGCGGCCATCAGGGCGAAAGCCCAGTTTGGCATGGAGACCGATTTCTGGCGCGATTTCCCGCGAAAGGACAAGCGAAGCATTGCAAACCCGTTTAACCGCAGCGCATCTGCAGGCGATGCATATGTGGCCTCCGCACCGTGTGAAAGCAAGGCCACTCTCCACAGCTAAGCTCAGCCATTCGCTGACGCCGCTGCTGAGTTGCGATAACCTGCAACCATGAAAATCGGACGTGACATCGACAGCTTGCTCGGCATCATGGCAACGCTCCGTACGCCTGTAACCGGCTGCGCCTGGGATCTGGAGCAAAGCTTCGAAACCATCGCACCGTACACGATCGAGGAAGCCTACGAGGTGGCTGATGCGATCCAACGCGGTGACATCTTCGACCTGCGTGACGAACTGGGCGACCTGTTGCTGCAAGTGGTCTTTCAGGCGCGCATTGCCGAGGAAGCCGGGCACTTCGCATTCGCGGATGTGATTGAAGCGATCAACACCAAGATGATACGCCGCCACCCGCATGTGTTTGGCGAGCGCAAGAACTGGACACCTGCGGAGGTGAAGGCCTCCTGGCAGCGCATCAAGGCCGAGGAGAAGTCCGAGCGTGCTGCCGAGCGTTTGGCCGCCGGCAATCCGCCGGAGCATCACGGCCTGCTCGCCGACATCTCACCCGCCATGCCTCCGCTGGCGCGCGCCGTGAAGCTGCAGGCCAAGGCGGGCACCGTCGGCTTCGACTGGAATGATCCGAAAGCTGTGCTGGCAAAAATGCGCGAGGAGATCGACGAAATCGAAGCTGCGCTTGATGTGGGCGAGAAAGCAGCAGTTCAGGATGAGATCGGCGACATGCTCTTTGCCATTGCCAATCTGGCTCGGCACATGAACATCGACCCTGACGCCGCGCTTTCAGGCACGAACGCCAAGTTCATGCGGCGGTTTGCCTTCATCGAGCAGTCGCTGTTTGCGAAGGGGCGAACCTTGGCGCAAAGTTCGCTCGATGAGATGGATGCGTTGTGGAACGAGGCAAAGCGCAAAGAAAAGCTCTGAGGCAATTTCAGCGCTCCTTCGCCCCCGGAAACCTCTGCAGCACCTTATCCTTGCGCTGCGGCGGAACGCGAAGCATTGCCAAAATCCGCCCCTTGGTGTCTTCGCGGCGTTCCAGCACTTCACCTTGGGTGTAGAGCCATGCGAGGCCCGCGCCATCGGTCGGGTCGAGCGTGATCAGATAGTTGCTCGTGTCTTTTGCCAGCCGATCCTCGACGCGTGCCAGCAGGTGTGCGATCCCCTCGCCTGTCAGCGCTGACACCAGCGCAGGGCGCTCGCCGGAGGCGCGATTGGCGGCAACCGCAGCGAGCTGGTCATGGATGTGCTCTGGCAAGAGATCAGCCTTGTTCCAGACCTCGATCAGTGGCGTTGGCAGCTCAGCGGCGGTGCCTGTTTCAGCGTTGGCTTTCGCACCCGTGACACCTAGATCACGCAGGATGGCTTCGACGTCAGCGCTCTGTGCTTCGGTGTCCTCATGCGCAACGTCGCGCACATGCAAGATGACATCCGCCTCGACCACGTCTTCCAGCGTAGCTCGGAAAGCAGCGACAAGCATTGTCGGCAGGTCCGAGATGAAGCCGACCGTGTCGGTGAGGATCACGTTCTGGCCATGCGGCAGTTTGACGGCGCGAGCGGTTGGATCAAGCGTGGCGAATAGCAGGTCCTTGGCAAAGACATCCGCTCCCGCCAACCGGTTGAACAGCGTCGACTTGCCGGCGTTGGTGTAGCCGACCAGCGCCACGACCGGATACGGCACCTTGGTTCGGCTCTTGCGGTGCAGCCCGCGCGTGCGCACCACTGTTTC
>JBOFFB010000755.1:0-3840 GCA_051648385.1 Allobosea sp. | reverse complement strand
AGGATGGCTTCGACGTCAGCGCTCTGTGCTTCGGTGTCCTCATGCGCCACATCGCGCACATGCAGGATGACATCCGCCTCGACCACGTCTTCCAGCGTAGCTCGGAAGGCAGCAACAAGCATTGTCGGCAAGTCCGAGATGAAGCCGACTGTATCGGTCAGGATGACCTTCTGGCCGTGCGGCAGCTTGATGGCGCGGGCGGTCGGATCAAGCGTGGCGAACAGCAGGTCCTTGGCAAAGACATCCGCCCCCGCCAACCGGTTGAACAGCGTCGACTTGCCGGCGTTGGTGTAGCCGACCAGCGCCACGACCGGGTACGGCACCTTGGTTCGGCTCTTGCGGTGCAGCCCGCGCGTGCGCACCACTGTTTCGAGATCGCGTTCAATCTTCGCGACGCGATCCTGAATCTGCCGCCTGTCCGCCTCGATCTGGGTTTCGCCAGGGCCACCGAGGAAGCCGAAACCGCCGCGCTGGCGTTCAAGGTGCGTCCACGAGCGCACAAGCCGACTTTTCTGATAGTTGAGGTGCGCCAACTCGACCTGCAGCGCGCCTTCCTTGGTGCGGGCGCGGCGGCCGAAGATTTCGAGGATCAGGCCTGTGCGGTCGATGACCTTGCACTTCCAGGCCTTTTCGAGATTGCGCTGCTGGATTGGCGAAAGCGGCGCGTCGACGATCACCAGCTTGATCTCGCCTTCCGTGATCAGCGCTTCGATCTCCTCGACTTTGCCCTTGCCGAGATAGGTGGATGGCTTGAGAGTCTGCAGTTGTGCAATGCCTTTGCCAGAAATGGTCAAGTCGATGGCCGCGGCAAGACCGATGGCTTCCGCAAGCCGTGCTTCCATGGCCCTCGTTGCGGCAGGGCTACGATCAGGGTTGCGATTGGCTTTCAATTCGGCTCGGGGCGACAGGTATGGTCCGAGCACATACGCGCGGGTGCCCTCAGCTATGTCACGCTCGATATCGTCGAGGGCTTTCTTGGTATCCGCGACGGCCTGGTTTGCCTTCGCCTTGCCGATGATCTCGTTGTTCATCATGCGTGTGTAGCGCAGTGCCGGTCTGCGGTCGAGGCGCGGTCATGCAGGTTGCTAATCACATTGGAACAATGTGATATTCGGCAATCACATCCAGCTTCTCATTTCCACCGAGACACGCGCAAACATGGCTGCTCCGCAACCAACCGGGAACAGTACCGATCTGACCCCTGACACTGGCAACAGTTTCACACCGAAGCTGATTTCGACCTTTCGCGAGGGCTATGGTGCCGCCAGCTTCCAACGCGATGTGGTTTCCGGACTGACCGTCGCCATCGTGGCATTGCCGCTTTCGATGGGCCTGGCCATCGCCTCAGGGGCGACGCCTGCAGCAGGGCTTTATGCCGCGATTGTTGGTGGGTTTCTGGTCTCGGCGCTGGGCGGCAGCCGATTCCAGATCGGCGGGCCCGCCGGGGCCTTCATCGTTCTGGTGGCATCCATCATCGACCGACATGGCTATGACGGTCTGCTGCTTGCAACCTTGATGGGTGGGGTGGCCCTGTGTGTCATCGGCGTGCTCAGGCTGGGCGGTTTCATCCGGCTCGTGCCGCATGCGGTGCTCATCGGGTTCACGGCTGCCATCGCGCTCATCATCATGGTCACGCAGTTCCGTGATCTGCTCGGCCTGACGCTCAGCGCAAAAGAACCCTCTGCGCTACTCGCAAAACTGGTCGCACTTTGGCAGGCTTTGCCGACCGCCAACGCCACGGCAATGGTGATCTCGTTGGCTGTCGTCACGATCATCATGGGTCTGCGCAAGCTCAACCCGAAAATTCCGGGTTTCCTCGTCGCAGTCGTGCTGGCTGCAGCGTGCACTTGGGCAATGTCTCTGCCTGTCGAGACCATCGGGACCCGCTTTGGCGGCATTCCCGGCGGCTTGCCTTCACCAGCTTTGCCGCTGTTCAGCGCTGCGAAGATGTGGGCGGTATTGCCGGATGCGGCTGCGATTGCCTTTCTGGCAGGCCTCGAGTCACTCCTGTCCGCAATGGTGGCAGATGGCATGAGCGGGCGACGTCACCGCGCCAATGCCGAGCTCGTGGCGCAGGGCATCGCCAACATGGCGTCATCGCTGTTTGGCGGCCTGTGTGTGACCGGCACAATCGCGCGCACAGCGACAAACATCCGTGCCGGTGCCGTCAGCCCCGTCTCCGGAATGTTGCATAGCGTGTTCCTGCTGGGTTTCATGCTGGTTGCCGCGCCACTGGCCACCCACATCCCGCTTGCGGCGCTTGCCGGCATGCTGGCGGTCGTGGCGTGGAACATGGCTGACCACAGGCAAGTCACCGCCGCGCTAAAACGTAGCGACGGCAATACGCTGGTGGTGCTGCTGACGTTCGTTCTCGTGGTTTTTGTCGACCTGACCTACGGCATCGCGGGGGGCTGTGCACTGGCGTACGCACTGCATCTGTGGCGCAAGCGCGTTACAACACCCTGATGATCACCTCGATCTCGACGGTGATGTTGTTTGGCAACGAACCCATGCCGACTGCCGAACGGGCATGGCGACCATTCTCGCCGAGAATCGCGACGAACAGGTCCGAACAACCGTTGATGACCTTCGGATGGTCGCCGAACTCAGGTGTCGCATTGACCATGCCGAGAACCTTGACAACCTCGACCTTGTCGAGCGAGCCCGCCGCCTGCTTCATGGCAGCGAGCAGGCCAAGGCCTGTCAGCTTGGCGTGCTCATAAGCCTGTTCCCAGGTGACATCTGCACCGACTTTGCCGGTGTGGTTGGAGCCATCAGGCTTGCGTGGCCCCTGCCCCGACAGGAAGACCAGATCACCCACGCGCTTGAAGCGCACATAGTTGGCGATAGGTGAAGGCATGTCGGGCAGTGTCAGCCCCAGCTTCGTCAGGTTGTCTTCGGCGCTCATGTGATTGTCCTTTCAGATGTCAGAAATGGTGTCATCCCCGGCGACGCGGAACGCGTCGGGAAGGGGATCCACGTTGACAGGTGATGGATCCCCTTCCCGGGCTTCGCGCGCCGGGGATGACACCGGTGAGGTTCATCAGTTCAATTTACGGAAATTCTTCGAACGCTTCGGATGCCACCATTTGCCCTTGAGCACCACACCTTCCGAAATGATCCGTTGATTGCCGATCAGGTGTTCGCCGACCACGTCGACATAGTCGAAGCGGCCCTCCTTGACGCCCAGGATTGTCGCGTCGCCGAGTGAGCCTGGCTTGAGCGAGCCATACTCCATGCGCTGCAAGGCGACAGCGGCATTGACGGTCGACGCCTTGATGACGTTGCCAAGGCTCATGCCCATGCACAGGAACTTCGACATGGTCGTCACCTGATCAAACGCCGGGCCGTCAATGCACAGCGTGTGCACATCAGATGAAATCGTATCTGGTTCGAAGCCATTGGCCAGCATGGCGCGGGCGGTCTTGAAGGCGAAGGAGCCGCCGCCATGGCCGATGTCGAAGAACACGCCGCGCTTGCGGGCGTTCAGCACGGCCTGCTTGACGGTGCCCTGCCCCGTGCTCGGTGCATTGGGAAACGGGCGGAAGGCGTGGGTCAACACATCGCCGGGGCGCAACATGTCCACCACCTCCTCGTAGGATGGCGGCGGATGGTCGATATGCGCCATTAGCGGCATGCCGACTTGCTCGGCCACCTGCAGCGCCATGTTGAGTGGCGCCGTGCCCTGATCGCCGGATGAATGCCGGCCGACACGGACTTTGATGCCGACGATCAGGTCACGGTTCTGGTCAGCCACTTCGGCGCATTCGGCCGGTGCCATGAGGCGGACATTCTCGCTCTCGCCGACCATGATGGTCTTGGAGAAGCCATAGATGCCCG
>JBOFFB010000754.1:0-2568 GCA_051648385.1 Allobosea sp. | reverse complement strand
ACCTGAACCAGCACAACGACCGATATGAGCGCCAGAATAGCGCCAATGAGGTAGTAAACGGCAACGTTCAGCCATTCGAGCACGGCTAGTGCAGTTCTTACGGCGGCCCTCACGCGGCGAACTCCTTGCTCGGTCGAAGCGCTACATTCCACGCTGGCGCTTACCGCTGATGTTGAAGCTAAACAGGTTTCACACATGGGCGCAAGACGTTCGCGTTTTTCTCATATTGTTCGCATTGCGAACTCAGTTTTGCTGACATGCGCACGAAGTTGCGCTAGATGTTCAGCGTCGGACGAGAACACATCCCGGTGCGGATCGATGATCGCTGGTCGACGATAACAGGTGGGTGCATCGTGGATGCACAGAACTGATCGCCACGTTTGGGCGCACCGATCACACGTGAACGGCTGTCTGGGAGCTCTGGAATGACATCACTGAGTGGGAAGGTTGTTCTCGTAACCGGTGCCTCCAAGGGCATTGGCGCGGCGATTGCGACGAAGCTGGCAGTTGAAGGTGCAAATGTAGTTGCCCACTACGGGCGGGACCTCGCTGGCGCGCAGGCAGCGCTGGCAGCTGCACCGCCTGACCGCAAACTGTTTTTGTCGGCAGATCAGCGCCAACCAGCAAGCATGGACGAGCTCTGGACTGCAGCGTTGGGCTGGCATGGCCGGGTCGATGCGGTCGTGCTCAATGCCGCCGTCATGCTGGTCGATGGAGGCATTGATGACAATATCGACGCTTGGGATGCCGCATGGGAGACACAGTGGCAGGTCAACGTGCTTGCCCCGACCCGGCTGATGCGACACGCGGTGCGCCACTACGCGAGGTCTGGCGGCGGCGTCTTGATCACGATTTCAAGCTGGGCAGCACAACGCGGTGTGACCAATCCGGCCATGATCGCTTATGCTGCAAGCAAGGCTGCCGTAAAGGCAGCAGCTCAGACGATTGCAAGAGGCTACGCCAAGGACAACATCCTGAGCTATGTGATTGCGCCCGGAGTGGTGAGAACACGGATGTCAGAGGACTTTGCAGCCTCTCAAGGTGGCGAGGACAAGGTGACCGCCATGTTGGCGATGGGCGAGTGGGTTCCTCCATCGGATATTGGCGAGCTTGCGGCTTTCCTCGCAACTGGCAAGGTCAAGCATCTTTCCGGTGCGACGCTCGACGTCAATGGTGCGAGCTATATCCGATGAGACAGCAATGCCCAGGTTAACTCCGCCTAGGTTAACTCTGCCGGGCGTCGTCAGCGCCAAGCCCGTGTTGAATTTCCGCTTCAACGACCATGAGTTACAGGCAAGGCCGGGCGAAAGCATCGCCGCCGCGCTGGCAGCAAACGGCCATGCCGCCTGTCGCCTGACACGCAGCGAGGCACCTCGCGGGCCATTCTGCGGCATGGGTGCATGTCATGATTGTCTGGTCAGCGTTGGTGGCGATACACTACGGGCATGCCTTACGGCAGTCATGGACGGCATGTTGGTCGAGACGCATACGCCGCGCTTGAGACAGCATTCCTCAAGTATCGCGCCCCATGCTCTGCCGCCGCGTGGTGTCGATGTCGCAGTGGTCGGTGCCGGACCTGCAGGACTTTCGGCAGCACTGGCGGCAGCGCAAAGCGGCCTCAGCGTTGTCATGGTCGATGAGCGCAAACAGGCCGGAGGGCAATACTACAAGCAACCCGCACACGGTTTTGCTGTCAACGAAGCGCAGCTTGATCGTCAATTCAGGGATGGCCGGGCGCTTGCTGCCAGCGTCGCCGCTGCCGGTGTTACCCATCTCGCGGATACGTCGGTCTGGTCCAGCACCGGCAAGGATGATCTGCTGATCGAACACGATGGCGCAACCCGCAGGCTTGTCTACCGCAAGCTGATCCTTGCCACCGGTGCCATCGAGCGCCCTGTGCCGTTTCCCGGCTGGACCCTTCCAGGGGTGATGACAACCGGTGCGGCCCAGACCTTCATGCGCGCATACGGGGTATCTCCCGGCAATCGTGTGCTGATTGCAGGGCATGGCCCACTTAACCTGCAACTCGCGGCAGAACTTTTGCGAGCCGGTGTCAGGGTCGTCGCCGTGGTGGAATTGTCTCCTGCACCTGGGCCAGGCGCAGTGCGGCATCTGGCAACGATGCTGACCAAAGCGCCAAGGCTGGTGGCCGATGGAATCCGGTATCGGTTGACTCTCCTGCGGCACGGCGTGCCGGTTCTGCACGAATGCGTCGTCGTTCAGGCCGATGGTGACGAGCGCGTCGCGAAGGTCGCCCTCGCGCCGATCGGGCCTGATCGGCGGCCGGACCTGTCACGCATCGCCTGGCATGAGGCAGACGTCCTTTGCCTCGGCTACGGCTTCAATCCAGCGGTCGAACTTGCGGCCTCACTGGGGTGCCGCCTTGCCCATCATCCGCGCTGGCGTCACCTGCACCTCGAACGCGACACGGATGGTCGTACCAGCATGCCCAACATCTTCGCAGCAGGGGATGGTGCCAGTTTTGGTGGAGCTGCCATCGCAATGTCGGCTGGCGTGATCGCGGGCCTTGCTGCGGCGTCAGATTGCGGTGCCGCGCTGACCCGCGTG
>JBOFFB010000753.1:0-1925 GCA_051648385.1 Allobosea sp. | reverse complement strand
AATTTGCTGGTGCGGAGTGGAATTTATGTGTGATTTCAATAGACTGTGGCGGAGGGAAAGGTGCTGGGAGCCAACACTCTTTTGTGGATGCCGCTCCGTTTGCAAGGAAAATCTGAACTTCCGGACATGTGATCAAGTGCGGACTTTTGTCAGGCCTGTCTGTGCGACCGACAAGGGCCGCTGGCCGGGATGGTGATGCGCGGGCCGGGGTCCCATACTCTGCGAGCGAACTCGAGGTTCGGAGAGCGTTTCGGGTTTTCCCAGCCTCGATCATTTCGATCGTTTGTCCATGCCGTTCATGCCTTCCTCACAACTCTTCGCCGGTTAGTGCTCCCTGCCCTGCCGGGTCATGCGGCGCTCACCAGGGCCGGTGCCCGGTAATCCTCGCCGCGTGTCAGCATCGCCCAGATGGCCCGGGCCATTTTGTTCGCAAGCGCGAAGGCTGCCACCATGGGGGGCTTGCGCGCCATTATTTGCGCCAGCCAGGGATGCTGGGGGGCACCTTTGCGGCTTGCCCAGCGGATGACCGATGTCGCCCCCATGATCAGCAGCCTGCGTATGTCACGCTGGCCGTTCTTTGATGTCTTCCCGAGTCGTTGCTTGCCGCCCGAGGAATGCTGCCGGGGAACCAGCCCGACCCAAGCTGCAAAGTCCCGCGCTCGACGGAACAGGTGCATCGGAGGTGCGAAGGTTTCGATTGCCAGGGCCCCGATTGGGCCGATCCCCGGCATTGTCTGCAGCCGGCGTGGCATGGTGGAATTTCTCGACATGGCAGCGATCTTCCCCGCAAGTTCGGCAAGGTGCTCCGTCAGCTCGTCGATATGTGTCAGGACCTTCTTGCAGAGCTCACGCACCAGATCAGGCAGATCCGAGCGCTTGTCCCTGATGATCTTCGCCAAGTCCGGAACGTGTGCAATCCCTTCCGGAGCGATGTAACCAAACTCATAGAGATATCCCCGCAGCGCGTTGATCGAGTCGGTCCGCTGCTTGATGAGTTGCTCCCTCATTCGAAACGCAACTGCCTGGGCTTGCTGGTCGGCCGTCTTCGGCTCAACGAACCGCATGGTTGGGCGAAGCGCTGCTTCAACGATCGCCTCAGCATCGGCCGCATCGTTCTTCTGCCGCTTCAGAAACGGCTTCACATAATGCGGGGCAATCAACCGAACCTGATATCCGTAGCCTGAGAACTTCCGCGCCCAGTGATGGGCTCCGGCAGACGCTTCCATAGCAACGGTGCAAGGATGATGCCCCGCCATGAACCGCTCGAAAAGCGGTCGGGTGAGCTTCTTCCGGAACACGACCGTTCCGTCCGCCGTCGCCCCGTGCAGTTGGAACACGTTCTTTGCCAGGTCAACGCCGATGATGGTAACCTTCAACATGGATGTCCTCTCCTTTGACTTGAGCTTCAACAACGCAAGTTTGGCACAATGCGCTGCCGCTAGGGGAGAGCGGCATCCACCCCATCTCTGCTTGTAAAGCACTGATTTTATTGGATTCTGTTTTCTCGCGAATTCGAATCCCGTTGGCGGATCCAAGCGGTTTCTCGAAAGGTGTCTGCCCCTCTCCAGCCTCTGGATGACCGGGCTATCGTTGTTGACCCCCTGTCCCGAAAGTCTTCATTCCGCAGGCCGCGCGGGCGGCTGCGCTACCCCGACCGGCTTCGCCGCCCGCGCTGGCGCCCAAGCCAATCATGCACTAACCCACAACCCCGACCACTCGTTGGGGGCCGATCAAAGGCTGAAGACATCAGCCGGCGACTTGTGGAGTACTGCTGTGAGTGTGAACCGCAGAAGGAATGATTTCGTCGTTGTTGCCGAAAATACCCGGCATGCAGATCGAGAAAGTCTTCGCCTGCAGAATGCTGGCGGACTCTTCGGGCCGGGCTTTCGGACAACCCATGCACCCTAGGCTTTCCGTGCCATGGC
>JBOFFB010000752.1:0-3098 GCA_051648385.1 Allobosea sp. | reverse complement strand
CCGAGACCGAACGCCGTACGTGGTTCAACTGGCTCCCCGTCGCTTTCGGGTTGGGCATCGCAGCCTATTTCATCGCCGATCGCGAGCCGCTCTGGTGGGGGCCCCCGCTGTTTCTCGCAATCTCTGGTGCGCTCGCATTCACGCTCCGGACAAGAGCGTTGGCGTTTGCAATGATGCTGGCAGCCACCATGATTTTTGCTGGCCTGTTTGGCGCCATGCTGCGCACCGAGCGGGTGAGGGCGCCGAGCATCGAGCGCACCACCATCGCCAAGTTGAGCGGGTTTGTCGAAACCGTCGAGGAACGCACGCGGGACATGCGCCTCGTGATTGTCGTTACGTCCTTTGGAGCGCTGTTGCCGGGCGATTTGCCGCAGCGGGTCAGGATCACAGCGCAAAAAGGCAAGATCATTTCAGGTGAACACATATCGCTGACCGCCCGGCTGATGCCGCCGCCAGAAGCTGCCCGCCCAGGTGGTTACGATTTCGCACGCGACGCATTCTTTCGTGGGTTGGGAGCGGTCGGCTCCGGTCTCGGCAAATTCGAGCGTGTGCCCGCGCCATCTGCAGCCCCGCTGTTGGTTCGGATAAATGCCACCATCGATGTGGCACGCAACGCCATGACCGAGCGGATTGCGATGCTGATCGGTGGTCAGGCGGGCGCGGTCGCTGCAGCTCTCGTCACGGGCAAGCGGGGCCTCATATCCGAGGACACCAACGACATCCTGCGCGGGGCAGGCATCTATCACATCGTCTCGATTTCCGGCTTGCACATGGTGCTGGCGGCCGGTGCCATCTTCTGGATGGCGCGCGCGATCATGGCTCTTGTGCCAATGATGGCGCTTGGCTGGCCGGTCAAGAAGATCGCCGCCATCCTCGCGATGCTCGGCGCAACAGCATACTGCATCTTTTCTGGTTCGGAGGTCGCGACCGAGCGCTCTCTGATCATGACGCTGATCATGCTTGGTGCCATTCTGGCCGACAGGCCGGCCCTCAGCATGCGCAATCTCGCGCTTGCCGCGCTGGTTGTCCTCGCGCTTGAGCCGGATGCCTTGCTCGGGCCCAGTTTTCAGATGTCGTTCGGTGCAGTTGCAGCGCTGATCGCCTTTGCCGAATGGCAGCGCCGCCGTCTCAAGCCCGACAAGGCGGAGCCCGGCATGGTCGGGCGCGTCATCAGGTCCGTGCAGATGGGCCTTGCCGGCATGTTCATCACCTCGGTTCTGGCCGCACTTGCGACCGGACCTTTTGCCGCCTTCCATTTCCAGACTTACAATCCATTCGGTCTGCTGGGCAATATGCTGGCGCTACCGTTCGTTTCGCTGGTCGTCATGCCTGCCGCTGTTGCAGGGGCTTTGCTCTATCCGCTCGGGCTTGACGCGATTGCCTGGTGGGTGATGGGCCTTGCCACAGAGCCGGTCCTTGGGGTCTCGCGCTTTGTGGCCGGCCTTGGCGGTTCAACACAGGTGATCCCCGCCTACAGTGTGCTTGCAGTCAGTGCCTTCGGACTAGCCCTTGTGCTCGCAACGCTGTTCAGTACCTGGTTGCGCGTCCTCGCCATTCTGCCATTGGCGATTGGCGTGACGTCCGCAGGCAGTCCGCAGCGTGCCGACGTTTTCATCGACCGCGAGGCTGCGGGCGTAGCAGCACGATCCACAGGCGGCAGATTAGCCGTCATGGGACGGCCCGGCTCATTCGTGCTCGAACAGTGGCTGAAGGCAGACGGCGACAATCGAAAGCCGGACGACGTATCGGTCAGGCAAGGTGCGGCTTGCGACGAAGGCGGATGCATTGTCATCCTGCCTGGCGGCAAGTCCGTCGCCTGGTCACGCGATCCGGTTTCCATCAGCGATGATTGCACACGCGCTGATCTTGTCGTGACGCCCATGCGCTGGGACGGGGCGTGCGCAGCGCTCATGGTCGATCGCCGCACGCTGGATCGCTTTGGGTCAATCTCGGTGCGCTCGACACAACAAGGGCTTGTGGCCACTACCAGCCGCAATCCGGATGCGCCCCGCGCCTGGAGCCGGAAAGAGCTGCCCCGCCCGACAACGGCCACGCCGACAGCTACAGTGCCCATGCCGGATGACGATCTCAGTAACGCCGTACAAGACTGACGAGTTTGCCCTGAATCTTGACCTGGTCAGGTCTCAGGACGCGTGTCTCATAACTCGGATTGGCGGCTTCAAGGGCAATCGAAGTGCCGCGCTTGCGAAGACGCTTGAGTGTCGCCTCCTCGTCGTTGATCAGTGCCACAATGATCTCGCCCGTATTGGCGTTGTCCTGCTTGCGGATGACCACCGTGTCCCCGTCGAAGATGCCGGCTTCGATCATGGAATCACCTTGAACTTCCAGTGCGAAATGTTCGCCGCTGCCGAGCAGGTCCGGTGGCAGGGAAATCGTGTGACTGCGGTTCTGGATCGCTGAAATAGGCGAACCTGCCGCGATCCGCCCGAGCACCGGGATTGGCACATTGCGGCTATTGTCATCATCGACGGGCTTGGGTTGGGATTGGCGTCCAAGGCCACCTTCAACCACGCTTGGATTGAACCGAGGTCGCGCTGTCGGCGCAATGCTGGCATCCGGCATCTTGATCACTTCGAGTGCCCGCGCCCGGTTAGGCAGACGCCGGATGAAGCCACGCTCCTCCAGTGCCATGATCAACCGATGAATGCCGGACTTCGACTTCAAATCGAGTGCGTCCTTCATTTCGTCGAATGAGGGCGGAACCCCTGCTTCGCGCAGACGCTCATGGATAAAGCGGAGAAGTTCGTGTTGCTTGCGTGTCAGCATCGAAACCCCATCGGGGATTGCCCCGGGCCAGTCGTGTGAATCAAAAACGTAACGTGAACATCAATACATGTTCTCTCTGTGTTCCGCAAGTGCGCTTGAGGGCGGCAAGCGGGCAATCGCTTCAGGTTAACGTTTGGCTGGATTCTGGGCATCTCGATTCTGGGCGTGGTGGCCTTCTTGTAACTTAAATCCCGTCGCATCTGATATACTCATGGTTGCGGTGGCAGGCGGAAGACCGAGACCTTCGAGGGACACCAAGCCCGTAGGGGAGCAAGGGTCTTCGCCTGCCAATCCATCGACCCCGAACAGTC
>JBOFFB010000751.1:0-2672 GCA_051648385.1 Allobosea sp. | reverse complement strand
AGCTGGAGATCGTGCCCACCAAGCCGATGGCGACGCAGCGCGACCTGAGCCTCGCCTATTCGCCGGGCGTCGCGGTGCCGGTGCTGGCCATCGCGGAAGACCCCTCCAAGGCCTATGACTACACCACGCGCGGCAACCTCGTGGCCGTGATTTCCAACGGCACGGCCATCCTCGGGCTCGGCAACCTTGGCGCGCTGGCTTCCAAGCCGGTGATGGAGGGCAAGGCGGTGCTGTTCAAGCGCTTTGCCGATATCGACAGCATCGACCTTGAGATCGACACCGAGGACCCGGACCAGTTCATCAACGCGGTGCGCTATCTTGGCCCCTCTTTCGGTGGCATCAACCTTGAAGACATCAAAGCGCCCGAGTGCTTCATCATCGAGGAGCGCCTGCGTGAACTGATGGACATTCCGGTTTTCCATGATGACCAGCACGGCACCGCCATCATCGCTGCCGCCGGCCTGCTCAACGCGCTGAAGCTGACTGACCGCGACATCAAATCCACCCGGCTCGTAGTCAACGGCGCGGGCGCGGCCGGCATTGCCTGCACGGAGTTGCTCAAGGCGATGGGATTTGCGCCCAACAACGTCATGCTGTGCGACACCAAGGGCGTGATCTGGCGCGGCCGCACCGAGGGCATGAACCAGCAGAAGAGCGCACACACCGTTGTCACCGACGCGCGCACGCTGGCCGATGCAATGAAGGGCGCGGATGCCTTTTTCGGGCTTAGCCAGAAGGGCGCCGTGACGCCGGCGATGGTGGCCTCGATGGCGCCGAACCCGATCATCTTCGCCATGGCCAACCCCGATCCGGAAATCACGCCCGAGGAAGTGGCCGAAATTCGCGACGACGCCATCATGGCGACGGGCCGCTCGGATTATCCCAACCAGGTCAACAACGTGCTGGGCTTTCCCTACATCTTCCGCGGCGCGCTCGATTGCCGGGCCCGCACCATCAACATGGAGATGAAGATCGCCGCCGCCGAAGCACTGGCGGCTCTGGCGCAGGAGGACGTGCCCGATGAGGTCGCCGCAGCCTATCAGGGCGCACGGCCCAAGTTCGGGCGCGAATACATCATCCCCGTGCCGTTCGACCCGCGCCTGATGACCATGATCCCGCCCGCCGTCGCAAAGGCTGCGATGGAAACTGGCGTTGCCGCCAAGCCCATCGTCGACATGAACGCCTATGCGGCGCAGTTGTCAGCCCGGCGCGATCCGGTGGCCGGCACGCTCAACCGCATCTTCGAGCGCGTGCGGCGCTACCCCAAGCGCATCGTCTTTGCCGAGGGCGAGGAGGAGCAGGTCATCCGTGCCGCCGTATCCTTCGTCAACCAGGGCCTTGGCCGCGCCATCCTTGTCGGCCGCGAGGAGCGCATCGCCGAGACGGCTGTGTTCCTTGGCGTCGATCTTGAAGGCAAGGACATCGAAATCCATAATGCGCGCTTGTCCAAGCGCAATTCGGCCTATGCCAACTTCCTGTATGAGCGGCTGCAGCGCAAGGGCTACCTGTTCCGCGATTGCCAGCGGCTGATCAACACTGATCGCAACCACTTCGCCGCCGCCATGGTGGCGCTGGGCGACGCTGACGGCATGGTCACGGGTGTCACGCGCAACTACTCGATCGCACTCGAAGACGTGCGCCATGTCATCGACGAAAAACCCGGCCACAAGCTGATCGGTGTGTCGCTGGTGCTGTCACGCGGGCGCAATGTGCTGGTAGCCGACACCGCCATCACCGAAATGCCAACGGCGAAGGAGCTTTCCGAAATCGCCATCGAGGCCGCGGGCGTGGGCCGCCGCCTTGGCTATGAGCCGCGCGTGGCGCTGCTCGCATTCTCCACCTTCGGCCACCCGGAGGGCGAGCGCTCCGTGAAAGTGCGGGAGGCCGTCAAGATCCTCGACGGCATGCGCGTGGACTTCGAGTACGACGGCGAAATGGCGGCTGACGTGGCGCTCAACCGTGACTTGATGGCGCAATACCCGTTCTGCCGGCTATCCCAGCCCGCCAACATCCTGGTCATGCCGGCCTTCCACTCAGCCTCGATCGCCACCAAGATGCTGCAGGAACTGGGCGGATCGACCGTGGTCGGCCCCCTGATCGTCGGCCTCGACAAGCCGGTGCAGATCGTGCCGCTGGGCGCGAAAGACTCCGACATCGTCAACATGGCGGCTTTGGCGGCTTTTAACATTGGGGGGTGAGCGGGCGTTTGGCGCTTGCGCCAATCAAGAGCGCCAGTGGCGCTCTTGAAGCCCGCGAACGCACGGCTGTTTCACAGCCGGGCCGGGGCGGCGTCCGCCGCGCTCATCAACTTCGCGCGCGGATTTGGCTTTTTGATGTGAGTTCATCGTGTGTTCCGTAGCACCTCGATGTGCATTTTCTTGCGATTGATGTAACGCTATTCCCACCGCTCAAGGCTGAGTTGGGGAGCATAGTTGTCGTGAAGACCGAAGTGGAGCCAATCGACGGCACGCCTGAGAAGCGAGTGTTTTGGTCGCTGATCGCTGACTATGGCCTACGTACTGGTCTTTGCGAGCTAGTGGACAGAATCTAACGCTTGGTGCCCGCGTTTGACAGCGGCGATTATGGCGTCGGGGTCTGCGGTCCAGGAGAAGGGTTTTGGCTCCCCGTTGTGTTCTTTGAGGAAGCGGTTGATGGCGGCCTGAAGATCGACG
>JBOFFB010000750.1:0-2655 GCA_051648385.1 Allobosea sp. | reverse complement strand
CAACCAAACCGCCTCTTGCGAAATTTCCACACTTGCCGTTGAGTGCCATCATGAATGCGCCACTCCTCAATTCCCTGCTACTCGACACAGGCACTCCGCCAATCCCCGCAGCTAAGAGCTGGCTCGCCGCCTATGACGGTCGGAACGGCCAGGCCATCGACCTTTCGCAAGCCGCGCCGGGCAGCGCTCCACCAGATGCATTGTTGCAGATGGCTGCCAAGGCCGCAGGCTCGGCAGATGCCGCGCGCTATGGCCCGATCATGGGCGACATGGACCTCAGGCAGGCCTTTGCTGCCGACCTCTTATCCACTTATGGCGCACCAGTTACACCAACCAACATCGCCATCACTGCGGGCTGCAATCAGGCTTTCGTCACGGTCGCGATGGCGCTGGCCAAGGCCGGTGACGCGATCATCGTGCCTGTGCCGTGGTACTTCAATCACCAGATGACGCTGAACATGCTCGGCATCGAGGCACGGGCGCTGCCAACGCACGCCGAGCACGGCTTCGTACCAGACGTCGAGGCTGCACGCGCGCTCATCGATGCCAAAGTGAAAGCCATTGTGCTGGTCACACCCAACAACCCGACAGGCGCGGTCTATCCTCCCGATGTGATCGCGGCTTTTGCGGCGCTCTGCCGTGAGGCAGGCATCATGCTGGTGCTGGATGAAACCTATCGTGATTTCTTGCCGGCCAGCGCTGGCCAACCGCACACGTTGTTTCAGGACGCCGACTGGAAGCAGAACGTCATCCAGCTCTACAGTTTCTCGAAAAGCTATGCCGTGCCGGGCTGGAGGCTTGGCACCATCGTCGCTGGCGAGACAGTGCAGGCCGAAATCGGCAAGGTTCTCGATTGTGTGCAGATCTGCCCGTCTCGCGCCGGGCAGCAGGCGGTGGCGTGGGGCATCGAGGCACTGCGTGACTGGCGCGAAGCCAACCGCTCCGACATCAACGCCCGAGCCACAGCTTTTCGCCGTGCCATGAGCGGGCTGAACGGCTGGTCGGTCGATCAGTCGGGTGCCTATTTTGCCTATGTCCGCCATCCGTTTGGTGAAACCCCTGCCGCGCAAGTTGCCGAGATGCTGGCCCGGCGCTGGGGTGTTCTCGCCCTGCCCGGCTCCTATTTCGGCCCGGGGCAAGATGGACATTTGCGCATGGCCTTCGCCAATGTCACAACGCCCGCGATTGCCGATGCGGTCGCGCGTCTGGCGTTGATGCGGCGCGGCTGAACGCAGGGTCGGGAGACAAGTTTCATGATGATCGGAATGGTCGGCCTTGGCCGCATGGGCGCAAACCTCGTGCGTCGCCTCATGCGCGATGGCCACGGCGCGGTGGTATTCGACCGTGATCCAACGCCCGGCGCAACACTGGCCGGTGAAGGCGCAAGGGCCGTTGCCTCGCTGGTTGACATGGTTGCTGCCCTGCCCGCCCCGCGCACGGTCTGGTTGATGCTGCCCGCTGGTGCGATTACCGAGGCAGCGATCACGGAGCTTTCCGGAATGCTCACCAGTGGCGACACCATCATCGATGGCGGCAACACCTTCTGGAAGGATGATATACGCCGTGCCGCGACGCTGCGTGAAAAGGGCATCGGCTACCTCGACATCGGCACCAGCGGCGGCGTGCACGGGCTTGAGCGTGGCTATTGTCTGATGATCGGCGGCGATAAAGCCACCGTCGACCGGCTCGATCCCATCTTCAAGGCGCTTGCTCCCGGCCTTGGTGATATCGAGCGCACCCGCAGCCGCGAAAGCAGTGAGGCACGCGACCCCAGGCCCGAGCTTGGCTACATCCATGCCGGCCCGGCGGGCTCAGGCCATTTCGTCAAGATGATCCACAACGGCATCGAATACGGCATGATGCAGGCCTTCGCCGAGGGTTTCGACATCATGCGCAATGTCGGCACCACGGCAATGCCGGAAGATCACCGCCTCCAGCTCAATGTTGCCGACATCGCCGAGACATGGCGGCGCGGCAGCGTCGTGACCTCCTGGCTGCTCGACCTGACCGCCGAAGCGATGGCAGAAGACCCGAACCTCGACGCCTATTCGGGCCATGTCGATGATTCCGGCGAGGGCCGCTGGACGGTGCAGGCCGCCGTTGAGACCGCGACACCGGCAGAAGTGCTGACCAGCGCCCTCTATACCCGCTTCCGCTCGCGCAAGAGCCACACCTTTGCCGAGAAAGTTTTGAGCGCCATGCGCAAGGGCTTCGGTGGACATGTGGAGCCCAGAAAGTGACCATCGTCGTCGTGATGGGCGTTGCCTCGTCGGGCAAGACCACGATCGCTGCCGGGTTGGCGGAACGACTCGGCTGGCCCTTTCGTGATGCCGACAGCTTTCATCCGCCCGCCAATGTCGCCAAGATGTCAGCCGGTATCCCGCTCGATGATGCCGACCGCTGGCCGTGGCTCGATGCCATCGTCGCGTGGATGAACGAGCGTAACGATGCTGGTGAAAACGCGGTTGTTACCTGCTCGGCCTTGAAGCGCAGCTACCGTGACAGGCTGCGCACTTCGCACGCCAAGATGCGGCTGGTGCATCTCGCAGGCACCAAGCAGTTGCTCTCCGCCCGCATTGCGGCGAGGAAAGCCCATTTCATGCCCCCCGCCCTTCTCGAAAGCCAGTTTGCCACACTCGAAGTGCCCGACCCCGA
>JBOFFB010000749.1:0-4602 GCA_051648385.1 Allobosea sp. | reverse complement strand
CTGGCGCTGATCGGCTGGCTTCAGGCCATGAACCTCAAGCCTGACCATGTCGCCTGGGTGCCATCCAACGGTGCCGGCCCTGCGATGCAGGATCTGGCGGCTGGCGGCATCGACATGGTCACTTGCTCGGTGCCCGAAGCCCGCACCATGATCGACGCGGGCCGCGCCAAGAGCCTTGCCATCATGTCGGCCCAGCGCAACCCGCTGTTCCCGAATGTGCCAACGCTCAATGAGACGCTCGGCATCAATTATTCAGTCGGTGCATGGCGCGGCATCGGTGCGCCCGCTGGCATGCCCGCCGATATCCAGACCCGCCTCGTGGGTGCGCTCAAGAAGGCCTATGACTCGAAAGAGTATCAGGACTTCATGGCAAATCGCGGCTTCGGCATTCGCTGGGCCGACCCTGCCGGGTTCGCGGCCTTCATGGCGGCGGGTGATCAGGCCATGGGCTCTGCAATGAAGGCGGCTGGTCTGGCCAAGGCCTGACGTCTGTCGACATCCACCGTCATCCTCGGGCTAGTCCCGAGGAGCCACGCCTTTGCGCGTGCGACAAGACGTGGATGGCCGACACATTTCGGGTGATCACGGCAAGAAAATGCAGCGCTTGAATTCAGCACCGTAGTTTGGGGGAGCCTATGCGCGTCAACGACCTCGTCAGCGGGGCCCTGCTTATCATGCTTGCCGTCGCGATGATCGCCTACACGACGACGTTTCCGCCGTTTCCCGGTCAGAAATACGGGCCATCCTTGTTCCCGCGCGTGCTCGGCGGAGGCATCGTGCTGTGTGGCATGCTGCTCATGTTGCGTGGGCGCAAGCAGCTTGCAGCTGGCCAACCGCTTGGCTTCATCGATGAAGCGTATCGCCCGATCCGTGCCTGGATGAGCGTTCTGATGATCATCGGCTCGATTGTGTTCTACATCGCGCTGTCCGGCACGCTTGGGTTCGTGGTCACCGCGTTCGTCCTGATGCTGGCCTTGCTGCTCTGGTTTGGCGCCAAGCCCATCAACGCGATGATCATTGCCGTGGTCGCCGTGCTTGCTGTCGACTGGTTCTTCGGCTGGCTGTTCCGCGTGCCGCTGCCGCTCGGCTTCCTGCCAAACGGGCCTGCCAACATGCTGATGAACCTGATCAGGGGAGTGCGCTGAGATGGCAGCCTTTCAGCAAGCACTGGTGCTGGTCTTCGACTGGAACCTGATACTGACAATCATCTTGTCAGCCTGTTTTGGCATTGTCGTCGGCGCTCTGCCCGGCCTGACCGCGACCATGGCGACGGCGCTTCTGGTGCCGGTCACGTTTTTCATGCCGCCAGTGCAGGCACTGGCAGCCATCGTGACGGCGACAGCCATGGCGATTTTTGCCGGTGATATTCCAGCTGCCATGCTGCGCATGCCCGGCACGCCAGCCTCCGCCGCCTACACCGATGAGAGCTATGCCATGGCCAAGAAGGGGCAGCTTGATCTCAACCTTGGCGTCAACCTGGTGTTTTCGGTCCTCGGTGGGCTCGTGGGTGTGGTCGTGCTCATCATCTCGGCACCTTTGCTGGCTGAGTTCGCCATCAACTTCTCGTCTTTCGAGTATTTCTGGCTCGCCTGCCTTGGCCTGACCTGTGCGGTGTTCATCGCCACCGAAGACCCGCTCAAGGGCTTCGTCGCACTTTTCATCGGCCTCTTGATCGGCTGCATCGGGATCGATCCGGCGGCGGGATATCCGCGCTTCACTTTCGGCACCGTGGTGTTGCTGGAAGGGATATCGTTCATTCCGATGATGATCGGCATGTTCGCGGTGTCGGAGCTGATCCGCTCGTCGACGACACTCGATGGCCGCGCCACCATCATCGCGGCGAAGGTCGGCAATCTTTTCAAGGGTGTCGGCGCAATCTGGAAGAAGTACCAGTTCAATTTCTGGCGCGGCTCGGTGATCGGCACCGTTATCGGCGCGCTGCCCGGCGCGGGTGCGGATATCGCCGCCTGGATCAGCTATGCTGTCTCGAAGAAATTCTCGAAGGAGCCGGAGAAATTCGGCACCGGCCACATCGAGGGCATTGTCGACTCGACCTCCGCCAACAACTCGGCGCTGGCGGGCGCGTGGATCCCGGCGCTGGTCTTCGGCATTCCGGGAGACTCGATCACCGCCATCGTCATCGGCGTGCTCTACATGAAGAACATGAACCCCGGCCCCAGCATGTTCATTGAGAACGCGCACATCATGTACGCCGTTTTCATCATCTTCATCATCGCCAACCTGTTGATGTTGCCGCTGGGCTGGGCAGCGATCAAGGCCTCGCGCCACATCCTGTCGGTGCCGCGCAATGTCCTTGTGCCGCTGATCCTGCTGATGTGCATCGTCGGATCGTTCGCCATCACAAACAGCGTCAACGCGGTGGTGATCATGCTGGTGGGCGGTCTTCTGGGCTGGCTGATGGAGGAGAACGGTTTTCCCGTCGCCCCGGTCATCCTTGGCCTCGTGCTCGGCGAGATGCTGGAGCAGAACTTCATGACCTCGATGATCAAGGCCGATGGTTCGCTGATGGGCTTCTTCTCAAGGCCGATCGCAGCGACGCTCGGCGTGATGACGATTGTCACATGGGTCTGGATGCTGGCGGTGCAAATGAGGGCGAAGGCGAAAACCGCAAAGGCATGACGCGGCGGGCTTCACCCCACAGCGTTGCCCTCGACCCGCACGCCTGCCGCGCGCTTGTCTGCGGCGCGGGTGAGGTCGCCCGTGACGGCCTTGCCATATTCGGTGCCGACGACGGCACCGGCTTTGGCACCTGAAATCACGTTGTTGGCTACCACGACATTGCGCTCTTTGGGCACGAGGCTGACGCCGATGCCGACCTTGCAGTCGCGGATCATGTTGCCGGTGGCGTTGAGGTTGCGCATGCCCCAGCTCCAGCCCAGCGAGATGCCGACATCGGAGGCCTCCTCGATGACGTTTCCGCTGACCACGGCCTCGGCCTCGACATGGATGCCATAGCCGCCGATCAGCTCCTTGCCCTTCGGCGCAAGGCCACGCTTGGCGCGCCGGATGATGTTGCCCGAGCAGACGGCCAGCCTGCCGCCATGGTCGAGGTTTGTGATGTTGAAGCCCTGCGCACAATCCTCAACGAGGTTGTTGGCCATGATCGCGCCTTCGAACGCGAACTCTGAATAGTAGGCCACTTCGCCACAGCGGCGGCCATTGTTGCCGAGCATCTGGACCGACGCGCCTGAGTTGTTGCGGATGAAGGTGAGGGCGCAATCGCGGAAGGAGTTGCCTTCGACAATCACGCCGCCCGCCTTGAACAGCACGACGCCGTTGCCATTCGGGCCATCACCACCGGCATCGCTGCGGATGCGGCTGATGCGATTGCCCGAAATGCGCGAGTTGTCATCGCCGGATTGGCTACGCCACAGCGCCATGGCATTGTTGCCGATGTCTTCGATGATGTTGCGGTCGATCATCAGGCCACGCCCATCGAGACTGAACAGGCCATGGTCGCGCGCACCCGAAATGCGCGACGTTTCGATACGTCCACCTGTACGGTTCATGGTGATGCCATTGGCACCGGCATTGCGGATGTCGCACTGCTCGACGGTGAGTTCCACAACGTCATCGATATGCAGCAAGCCAGTGCGATCGGCGCTGCGCAGCGACAATCCGTCGAGCGTGATGCCGCTGAGTGCCGCGCGCTTCGTGCGCCGTGCCACCAGCATCGGGCCAGCCTGTGCCGCCACGAGCGTGGTCGCTCCTGGCACGCCGATCAGGCGCATGCCTTCGGGAATGACCACATTGGTGACCCGGTAGCGTCCCGGCGGCAGAAGCAAGGGTGCATTGCGCTTTGCAGCTTCCACAAGCGCTTCCTGCAGACGTCGGGACTGGTCATCGGCAGAGCCAGCGCGCAGGCCAAGCTGCGAGGCATCCAGGCCCAGCGAGCCGAGCGGACCCGCCACCGGCGCACGCGGCGCTGCGAGGGCGCTTGTTTGCGCCTCGGCGCGTTGCAGTGCTGCGGCTGTGCCAATCAGGGCCAGTCCGAGAAATTCGCGGCGTCCGAGCATGGGTTTGATCTCCGGTTCGTCTGCGGAGGCTCAAGTCTCATGCCAGCGCTGAGTGTATCATTCTGGTGCGATCTGATTTTGAGAGCCGCGCTTTGAGCGCGAGGCCGGTTGCGATGTCAGTGAGTGCCCGTTCGAGATGAAGGGTGGCGGGCTGCCATGACCGGCCCTTGAGCTGCGGCTTGAGGCCGCCAAACCCGCGCGGCCAGGGCACATGCACGAACAGCACAGGCCTGCCCTCAGATTGCGCCAGCGCTGCCGCATAAACTGCATTGCACAGATAGCGGCCCGCGCTGGGTGAGAGCCGCGCCCTGATGCCGCGCTTCAGCATGGCCTGCAGCGCAGGCTCGAGCAGGCCTGTGGCTGCCAGCGGCATGTCACTCGCCGCAGCATGGGTCGGTCCACCAAGCCCTGTGCTGTCAGGATGAAGCGGGCTGTCGAGCTTGCGCCCATAGCGCTCGATCCTGACCCATCGAGCCCGCGCCGCAAGGCCGAGCAGCAAAATCGCATCTGGCGCGTGGGCCTCGATGAGTGCCCGAAGTTCGCGGCGCGCCTTGGCATAGCTCAC
>JBOFFB010000748.1:0-4818 GCA_051648385.1 Allobosea sp. | reverse complement strand
GTCTTCCAGCGGCGGAAAGCGTCGAGACGCCATTCCAGCATCCACTCGGGCTCCTTTTTGCGGGCCGAGATGTAGCGCACCGTGTCCTCGGTCAGGCCCTTGGCGGGCTTTTCCATCTCGACGTCAGTCACGAAGCCATACTTGTATTCCGACACGTCGATCGACTTGACCTGATCGATTGTCTCCTGGACTGCGGGCATCTTCAAATTCCTTCTCGGCAATGCAGGTTCAAGGCCTGCATGTCGTTCAACTGATCAAAGCTCAGGCAGCAGCCTGGGCCTTTCGTGCATTCATCCCGGCCAATACACGTGCATAGGCCGTTAAAAACATTGCCACATCGTTTTCTGTTGTGGTTCGGCCAAGGCTGACGCGAAGCGCGCCTTGTGCCAGATCGGGTGCCACAGCCATGGCTGCCAGCACGTGCGATGGCTTGACCTTGCCTGACGAGCAAGCCGAGCCCGATGATAGTGATACGCCGGCCAGGTCCATCGAGATCAGCACGTTCTCGGCTCTCACCTGCGGCGTGGAGAAGCAGCTTGTGTTGGGAAGGCGCGACGCGCCCACGCCGAAGATCACAGTCTCGGGCGACATTGCCACAAGGCGCGTTTCAAGCGCATCGCGCATCGCGGCCTGCCGGGCGGCCTCCACTTCAAGTTCTGCCAGCGCGGCCTCAGCCGCCACACCGAATCCAACGATGCCGGCGACATTCTCTGTTCCAGCGCGCGCACCCTTCTCTTGCCCACCGCCACGGATCAGGCGCTCGCGGACTTCGATCCGGTCTGAGCCGAACACCACCGCACCGATGCCCTTGGGGCCGCCGAGCTTGTGGGCCGAGATGGTCAGCACATCTACGCCAAGCGTTGTCATGTCGATGGCGACCTTGCCGGCAGCCTGAACTGCATCGACATGCAGCAACGCATCCATCTCGCGGCAGATAAGGCCGATTTCAGCGACAGGCTGGATCACACCGGTTTCGTTGTTGGCGAAATGCACCGAGACCAATGCCCGGCCTTCACGCGGCACGGCCAGCGCAGCTTTCAGCGCATCAAGATCGATGATGCCATTTGCCATAACCGGGATTTCCAAAGCATCGGCCTTGGCGAAACGATGCCCTTCACGCACACAGGGGTGCTCCGTCGCGCTGTAGAACAGCCGGGTGGTCGGGCGCTTGTCGTTGAGCGTCAGTGACGGCGTCAGCGAAAAGGCGTTCGCCTCCGAACCGCCACTGGTAAACACGACCATCCGGGCCTGGCCGCTTACCAGCCGCGCCACCTGTTCGCGGGCGCGCTCGATCGCAGCGCGGGCTGCCCGGCCTTCCGCGTGGATGGAAGATGGGTTGCCGCTCAGCGACATGGCGCGCGCGACAGCATCCACCACCGCAGGCCGGGCCGGGGCTGTTGCGTTCCAGTCAAGGTAGCTGCGCATCGCGCTCGTCATCGCACCAGCTTCAATCTGTTTTCGGGCATCGGGCGATAAATGCTTGAAATTGCACCCATGACCCGTGCTATACGCCCTGACTCGCCAAAGCGCCCGGTTGGCATCTGGACCAGTGTTCACGATGCGTTCAGGGCACTTAGAAGAATTCTAACAGCCTCAGATTTGGGCCGCACAGCCGGATAAGTCAAGGGAGCTTGCAGCTTCCATCTCGCTGCCATCGCACCAGATATGAGCTCCAGTGACATCGTCAGGGATCGAGACGCCATGCCCGAGGTTATCTTCAACGGCCCTTCCGGCCGCATCGAAGGGCGCTACCAGCCCTCCAAGAAGCGCAATGCCCCCCTCGCCATCGTGCTGCATCCGCACCCGCAATTCGGCGGGACAATGAACAACCAGATCGTGTACAACCTGTTCTACACCTTCGTTGAGCGTGGCTTTTCCGCCTTGCGCTTTAATTTTCGCGGTGTCGGGCGTTCCCAAGGCGTGTTCGACCACGGTCAGGGCGAGCTGTCTGACGCAGCCTCCGCGCTGGACTGGGCACAGGCCATCAACCCCGAAGCCAAGACCTGCTGGATCGCCGGCATTTCCTTCGGCGCGTGGATCGGCATGCAGCTTCTGATGCGCCGCCCGGAGATCGAAGGCTTCATCTCGATCGCCGCGATGGCCAACCGCTACGACTTCTCGTTTCTCGCGCCCTGCCCGTCATCGGGCCTGTTCGTGCATGGCTCGGAAGACCGCGTGGCCCCGGTCAAGGACGTGATTGCCGTGATCGAAAAGGTGAAGACCCAGAAGGGCATCCAGATCGAGCATCAGACGGTGGACGGCGCAAACCACTTCTTCGATGGCCGCGTCGACGAGTTGATGGGCACGGTGAACACCTATCTCGACAAGCGCGTGGGGCCAAAGCCGCCGAAGGAGTGAGGGTTGAGCAAAAGGGCCGTGAAGGAGTTGGGTACGAGGCTGCGAATGTGGACCCTTTCGGTGATACTAATTGTTGCCTGTCTTGTGGGTGCAACAACACTCGCGTTGCGCTGGGCCTCGGATGTGCCTGGCGTGACATTCAGCGGACAACCACTCCCGCTCAGCAATGACGAGGTCGATCTCGTTGCCCGTCTTCGCGAGCATGTGGCAACAATCGCCTCACATGAGCGCAATGTCCCCGACAACCCGCAGCATCTGGAGGCGGCGGCCCGCTACATTGAGCGCCAATTGACTGCACTCGGATATGAGATCGAAAGTCAGAGCTATGGCGCTGACGGGCATACTGTCCGCAACCTCGCCGTCCGCATCGGCTCCGACCTTCCAGGCAAGCCAGCCATTGTTGTTGGAGCACACTACGATTCATACGAAGGAACGCCCGGCGCCAACGACAACGCGTCCGGGACTGCCGTGCTGATCGAACTGGCACGACGCTTCCGTGACCTTGCAAACGAGGGGCGAGGCCGGATCAGACTGGTGTTCTTCACAAACGAAGAGCCGCCCTATTTCCACACGCCGCTGATGGGCAGCTTCAAGTATGCCAAGCTGCTGGCAGAGCGTGGCGAGAAGGTGAATGCGATGTATTCACTTGAAACACTCGGCTACTTCTCGGACCGGCCGCGCTCGCAACGATATCCGTTTCCACTCGGCTTTGTGTATCCATCGCAAGGGGATTTCGTAGCCTTTGTCGCTATGACTCCGTCACGCCGACTGTTGCAGGAAAGCATCGCGAAGTTCCGTGAAACGGCTCAGGTGCCATCGCAGGGCGGTGCGGCACCTGGGTTCCTGCCGGGCATCGACTGGTCCGATCATTGGTCCTTCGAGCAGTTCAACTACCCGGCGATCATGATCACCGACACGGCTTTTTTCCGCGATCCGAACTATCACAAGCCGACCGACACACCCGAAAAGCTCGATTATGAGAAGCTTGGGCGCGTGACGATTGCAGTTGATGCGATGATCAGGAAGCGGTTTGCTGCGGCCATTGGCGCGGATGTTGTGGCGAAAGAGTGACTTGAAGCGATCCGCTTCTACCATCTGCGGCTGGGGCCGACGAGGCGGCGGTGATGGCCGCATGGCGGGACGGTGCGATCGCGCCGTTCACCCCTCAATGACCACCACGTCCAGCATGCGCGCAGCGTCGACCATCTTGCGATCAAAGGTCAGCATGGGCAGCGACGCATTCTTGGCCACAGCGATGTGAATTGCATCCGGCCCACGCAAATTGAGCTTCATTTCGGACAGCCAAGACGTCGAAATAGCCAAATCTAGCGGCGACAGCATAATTATTTCGCCGAAATCGTCGATCCAGCGGTTGTACGTGGCCAAAAGTTCGACGGCCTTCTCATGGGTGAAACGCTTTTCGCGCCTCAAGCGAGCGACAACCGACACGAATTCCAGCGTTGTCCAATCCGACACCACGATGGAATGCTCATCGGTCGAGAGCGCCTCTGTGGCGCGCGTTTGATAACTGTCACCGCAAAACAGCGAGACAATCACGCTTGTGTCGAGATAGAGCCTCAACGCCAATCTTTGTCCCGCATCTGGCTCACGAGTGCGACGGCATCGAGGTCAGGAAGTGCCGGAACCGCCCGATTTTTACGCAACCATTCAACAGCGTCCTTGCCTGTCGGACGCACAGCGGGCGCGCGAACAGGATTGATCTCCACTATCGGCTGGCCGTGCCGTGTGATCACCACGCGCTCGCCCTTGAGGGCACGCTCGATCAGCGCGGACAATTGGTTCTTGGCTTCGACGACACTGTGATGACTCATGATTCATGATATAGCCAGCCTCTGGCTATTTTTCAACGTCAAAACTGAACCCACCCTCCCTCAGCACCTCGCGAAACCCCTCGCACTCCGCCGCGTCGGCATGCGGCATGTGGAACACCTGATACCCAACCGACTTTGCCGCCGCGATGTTGACCGCGCTGTCATCGACAAAGATCAACTCCTCCGGCCTCAGCCCAACATCGCGCACGAAGCGGTGATAGATGCGGTAATCGGGCTTGATAACGCCGACGTCGCCTGAAACGAGTGCATGATCAAACAGATCGAGGAACGGAAAGCGCGCCCGCGCGACATCGAACTTTTCTCGCGAAAAATTGGTGATGGCGTGGACCGTGTGGCCAGCCTGCTTCAGCGCTTTGAGCGTTGCGACGTTGTCCTCGATGGCGTGCAGGACGCATTCGGACCAGCGCGTGTCGAACGCGCGCAAGGGCGCTTCGTAGTGCGGGAAGGCAGCGACCAACTCGTCAATGCCATCGACAAATGGGCGGCCAGCATCGAAATCGAGGTTCATCCACATCAGCCGCGTTGATTCAAGAAACGTGGCGTAGTCCTTGTCATTGCTGAAGTAAGCCTTCAACATCTGGTCCGGGTCCCAGCGGATCAGGATATT
>JBOFFB010000747.1:0-2118 GCA_051648385.1 Allobosea sp. | reverse complement strand
CCTTCAGCATGACCTGCTGCGTTCCGCCCACCACCATCAGGTTCGACACCCGGTCGGGGGCATAGCGGTTCGCCAGGTCCAGCGCCCGGTCAAGCTTGGCGGTCGATGACACCTGGCCCGACAGCACGATGCCGTCGTTTGCGGTACGCACCTCGATCTGCTCGCCCGGAAGGATCTGCTGGAGACGCTCCTTGAACTCGGCCACGTCGGGCGTGACATGCACGTCGACGTTCGAGATCAGTTGTCCATCCGGCGACAAGAGCGTGAGCGTTGTGCGCCCGGGTGCTTTGCCAAGAACATAGATGGAGCGGTCGGACAGCGTCGAGATATCGGCGATGCCCGGATTTGCAATCGACAGTTCCGCGAAGGGAACGTCGCTTTCGACAACAACGGCCCGGTTCATCGGAACGTTCAGTGCGCCAGAGGCCTGTCCCTGCATAACACGCAGGACTTCGGCGGAAACCGGCGTCATGGCCGTAGACGCAAGAAGTGCGCCCAAGTAGCCCGCAACTAGGATTCGTTTCATGTTCATGTGATCTGCCCTTTCGACCACGCCTCGGTAGGGTCTTTGATGCCCTTAACTAGCGCACGATGAAGGACCTGCGGTTTGTTTTCAATAATCAACTGCTTGTAAGGATTTCTTGATGTGGATAACTTGCAACACGTCGCAATGGGTTGCTGAAAGCAAGGGGCGCGGCCCCACATCCTGTGGCCGCGCCCCCAAGTTCAGGTATCGAAGTCTGATCAGTTCGTGCAGGGGATCTCGATGTTCGTCTCGATGATCTCGGTGCCGTTGCGCTGCTTGGCAAAGCACTTCTCCACTTCGACCACTACGGGTGCAGGAGCCTGCTCGGCCTCCGGCACAATCCCAAGCAAGGCGTTTGTGTCCACCTCGATGTTCTCGCTCACGACCCCTTCGTCTTCGCCGACCAGCGACATGGTCAGCCGACCAGTAGCCTGGGCCTGGGTCAGGCGTGCAACTTTTTCAGGGGTTACGGCGACGGTGATCGTTCCCGCGCTTCCGCCACTGGACTGTCCTTCGTTGAAGGCATCATTGACAGCGATGATCTGCATCGAGCTTTCGATCAGCCGGGTCTGTTCGATCCCATTGATCGATCCGGTCCAGTAGATGTCGATAAAGTCATCGGGCTGCACGAAGGTTGCCACGCCCGAGGCGACACCGACCTTGATCTGGAATGCCCGCATGCCGGGCCCCAGTTTGGCTGTCAGGCCAGCCAGTTGTCCCGGTTCAGTCACGCGGCTGGCAAGCACCGGCTCATAGGCCTCGGTCTCGCGCATGATGTAGCGCGGGCCGTCGGCGTCCTCGGGGAAAAGTACGGCCTCGTCGCGGAAGATGCTTTCCGGCAGGGCCTTTTCCGGCCAGTAGATCAGCTGGACATCGTCGGGCGTCAACGCATCGCCGTATTCAAGGCGCTTGTTGAAGACGTAAACCTCGACCAGCTTGCCGGCTTTTGCGTTGAACTCGCGCTCTTTCTGCAAAAGCACGTCTGTCTGGGCGATGTAATCCTGGATCATGTAGACGGCCGCGCCGGCAAGCGCCATGCCAAGCACAAGGACCAATCCGAATACCGCTCTCATCTGCTACCTCTTGGTCTTCTTGTTTCAGGTCAGGATTTTGCGACACATGTAGTCGCAGAAAAGGACGCCTTCAAGCCGACGGCCAGGCGCCCGCTGGGCAGGGGTTCTGCGCGTGCCGCTACTCCAGGAACTTCGAGTATTCGGAAATCGTATCTCCGATGTAGATCGCCATGTCCACGATCGCAGTCTGGATCGGCGGCATCACGATCACGGCCAGAATGACGACGCCCGCGGTCAGCACCACCCAGTCGACGGTGACGGCGCCAGTCTCGTCCCCAAAGAATTGTTTGCAGCCCATGCCTGGTCTCCGTTCAGAAGGCGGACCGTTCGCGTCCAGTTTCAATTCTACTGCCGATTGCGGCGAAACTTTAGCCGACATCGGACAAATCATGGCCCCGTACCGGGAAACCCTTACGCGCCATGGGACCGGCGCCACACAAAGGAAAAGGCCGCACCCAGTGGGCGCGGCCATTCCAACCTTGCGGTTTGATCAGATCATGGGGCGTCCAGAGCATCGCT
>JBOFFB010000746.1:0-3030 GCA_051648385.1 Allobosea sp. | reverse complement strand
CTCTGCGCTCATGCCCTGTCCATTGAATGTGCTACGCTTGACTTGGCTGCGGGGGTCTGTTCCCGTTGAGTTACTTTGCAACTAATCGGGGGGTTGGTCCAGATGGCTTCACGTGGGCGCATCATCCTCGTCGATGACGAGATCGATCTGATCGCGGCCTTTGCCGAACACCTCAACGACCGTGGTTTTGATGCAGTAACCGCTGCAGGAGCCTATGCCTTCGACGGGCTTGCTGCCGCCGGTCGGCCCGATCTCGTTGTGCTTGACCTGACCATGCCCGGCGAGAACGGCCGTGATCTTCTGATGCGGATCCGGGCTCTGGGCGACCTGCCCATCATTGTGATGACCGGCTCCGCTGAATTGATCGACCGCGTGCTGTGCCTTGAGCTTGGAGCGGACGATATCGTCAGGAAGCCGATCGAGCCACGCGAATTGATGGCGCGCATCCAGGGTCTCCTTGATCGCCGGTCTGGTGCACGGCGCGACCTATTCCGCTTTGAGCGGGCAACTGTTGATCTGAAGGCTTTGCTCATTATGCATGACGACGGCAGCCAGGAGCCGCTTGGTATCGGCGAGGTCATGCTCCTGAAAGCGTTTCTCGCACATCCGCACCGGCTTCTCACGCGTGATGAGATTCTTGACATGGCACCGGCTCAGGACCGCGATGCGCTTGATCGCTCCATCGATCCCCGCGTGACGCGGCTGAAGCGCAAGCTTGTGACCGAGTGGATCGAGACCCGACGCGGGCAGGGCTACATCTTCGTGCCTCCGCGCGCTGTCGACAGGTGACATGGGGTTGCGTCGCTGGGGACTAACGGGCAAGGTTCACGGCAAATACGTAGATCAACGCTTAGGGATATTACTAAATGGTCGCGTCAGTCTTCCGCTGGCCAGCAAAACTGCATGAACCAGACGTGGCGGTGCTGCGCGCTGTCGTGGATGCTTCGCCATCGCGCGTCTCGCTCGTGACGCCGGATCACGAGTATCTTTACGCAAATCCGGAGTTCCTCCGATTCGTCGGATATTCGCTGGACGATCTGGTTGGCCGAAGCGCGAAAGACGTACTTGGTGCTGAGGTCTACGCTGCTTTCTCAAAGACCGCGAGCCAGGTTACGGTGTCCAATTCGCCCAATTGGGAAGGCTGGATAACCTTCGCCAGCGGCAAGGAACGTTACCTTGAAGTCACCATGGCACCGTATGCGCCCGGTGGTGATGAGATCCATGCCATTTTTGTCTTTGCGCGGGATCTCAGTGATTTGAAACTGCGTGAACGGGAACTGGCTGCAAGCCTTGATCGGCTGGTTCATGCAGAGTCACTTCACAAGGCCATGATCGTCTCCTCGCTGGACTGCATCATCGTGACGGATGATGAGGGCCATGTTGTCGAGTTCAACCCAGCCGCCGAAGCTGCGTTCGACCGCACCCGTGATGAGGTCATCGGGCAATCGATCGTCGATGTGATTGTTCCCCCCGAAATCCGGCAGCGCGATCCATCCAGGCTGGCTGTCTTCAAATACCTGATGCACCCGGACATCATTGGCCGCACGCTGAAGCGTGACGCCATGCGCAAGGATGGCAGCATTATTCCCATCGAGATCACGGTTACGCGGGTCGTCCAGAGGGGCCGCGAACTGATGATGGCGCATTGCCGTGATCTTTCAGCAGACGTACGGCGACAGAAAGAGCTCGCGACAAGCGAGGCCGCGCGCAATGCGATGGAGCAGGTCAACACCGAAATCGTGCGCAGTGCGCTCGATGGCTTCATCCTCGCTGACGACAAGGGCGTGGTTCTCGATTTCAATCCCGCTGCCGAGGCCATGCTGGGTCACTCTCGTGATGCTGCCATCGGCAAGTCCCTGTCTGAGCTGATGATTCCGCACGAACACCGCGCCGCTCATGAAGCGGGAATGGCGCGCTACATGGCCACTGGTCAGAAGAAGATGATTGGTCGGCGGGTTCAGGTCGAAGCCCTGTCTGTGACCGGTGAATTGGTACCAGTTGAGGTAACGCTCAACGAGGTCAAACTTCCGGATTGTCATGTGTTTACAGCCCATATGCGGGATCTGCGGGAGTCGAGGCAGGCGCAAGCCGAGATTGAAGCCCAGCGGTCGCGCATTCACCAGATCGAGAAGCTGTCGGCGATGGGATCATTGCTGGCGGGCGTGGCACACGAGCTCAACAACCCACTGGCCATCCTTGTGGCGCAATCGACCTTGCTCCGCGAAAAAGCTGCAACCGATGATGTTCGCCATCGCGCCGAGCGCATTCATGCGGCGGCAGACCGGGCCGGCCGGATCGTCAAGAGCTTCCTGGCAATGGCGCGCCAGACACCGCCGGTGCAGCGAATGACCGACATGAATACAATGATCACTGAAACGCTGGAAATGCTGGCCTACGGCTTGCGCAGTGCTGGCGTTGACGTGATCAAGAGCCTCGATCCAGCATTGCCCGATCTGAGAGTTGACGCCGATCTCTTCCGGCAAGTCATCGCGAATATCGTGATCAATGCCCAGCAGGCGTTGATGGTGCATCCGCATCCGCGTCAATTGACGGTTCGCACGCGCGGCGCGGCAGATCATGTCCTGATTGAAATCCAGGATAATGGACCCGGCGTGGCGATTGAGTTGGCGGCGCGTATTTTCGATCCCTTTTTCACAACCAAGCCGGCTGGTGTTGGCACCGGGATAGGCCTAGCGATCTGCAAGGACGTGGTGCAAGCCCACGGTGGCAAGCTGGAGCTGGTCAACCCTGGCAAGCCGGGAACCGCGTTTCGCATCACCATGCCTCTCACGGTTGACAGTCAGGTCGCAATTGAGGCCTCGCCTGCAGGGCAACAGAAATCTGAGCGCATGCTCGTGATCGATGACGAGCGGGATGTGGGGGAAAGCCTGGCTGAAATCCTGGAAACGCTAGGCCATAGTGTCAAGGTCACCATGTCACCCATAGAAGCGTTGGAACTGGTTGAGCGTGAGGCGTTCGGGCGGATTTTCGTTGATCTGCGCATGCCCGAGATGAGTGGTGAAGAGTTTA
>JBOFFB010000745.1:0-16929 GCA_051648385.1 Allobosea sp. | reverse complement strand
CCGACGATGCGGCTGGCTTGCACGGTGCGGGTCCTGAGATCCTTGACCTCACGCTTGAGCCGCGACGCTTCCAGAGCGCGATCCGCTACAAGAACCAGCCTGTCAGCCTTGAATGGTTTCTCGATGAAGTCATAAGCGCCACGCCTGATGGCCGAAACGGCGGTCTCGATGTTGCCATGCCCGGAGATCATCACCACCGGAAGGTCGGGATCACTCTCCTTGATCAGATCGAGAACCTGCAGCCCATCCAGGCGGCTGCCCTGGAGCCAGATATCGAGGAATACCAGGTTTGGCCGCCGCGCCTGAATAGCGGACAAGGCTTCATCGGCTGATGCCGCACGGCGCGTGGCATAGCCTTCATCCTCAAGGATGCCCGCGACCAATTCCCGAATGTCGGTCTCGTCATCGACGACCAGGATATCTGCTGTACTCATGTCTGATGTGCCGTCTGCTTGCCCGATCCGCCGGTGGCGTGAAGGGTCCTGTCGTTATGATTGGCAATGTGGTTGTCGGCCTGTGCAGGCAACCAAAGCCTGACATTGGCGCCGCGCTTCTGGTCCGGGCGGTCCAGAAGTTCAATCTTCCCGCCGTGATCTTCAAAAATCTTGCCAACGATCGCCAATCCCAGCCCCGTGCCGCCCTCACGGGTCGTCATGTACGGCTCCAGCAAACGTTGCCGGTTGTCGGCGGGAAAGCCCTTGCCGGTATCGAGAACATCGATCAGCCAGTTGTTCTCATGTTTCGAGAGCTGCACGTCGACGCGCCGTTCGGCAGGGTTGCCGCCATCAACGGCATGTATGGCCTCCGTGGCATTCTTGATGACGTTCGTCAGTGCTTGCGAAACCAGGCGCCGATCAAAAAATGACCATGCAGGATCATCGATGCCAGAACTCTCGATCACAAGGTCCGGGTTTCCGACACGCATCATGAACACCACTTCGCGCACCATCGCTGCGATGTCGTCACTGACCGGCGACGGTTTTGGCATGCGAGCAAAAGATGCAAATTCATCGACCATCTGCCGGATATCCTCGACCTGCCGAATGATGGTATCCGTGCATTGATCAAGGATGTGTCGGTCTTCGACAATCACCTTGCCAAACTTCCTGCGTATCCGTTCAGCCGAAAGCTGGATCGGTGTCAGTGGATTCTTGATCTCGTGTGCGATACGCCGCGCCACGTCAGCCCATGCCGATGTGCGCTGCGCCGTGACCAGATCGGTGATATCGTCGAGCGTCACGACCAGACCGAGTTGCGCGCCCTCGCCTTCGCGCGATACGCGAACGTTGAGCGTACGTTCGCGCCCTTGCCGCATCATCACGATCTGTGTACTGACGGTGCGCTGGCGGGCTTGCCTCGCCTCGTGAATCGCTTCGGACAGTTCGGGTGCGAGAAGGGCAAGCGGCTGTCCGATGCCCTTCCGATCGACGCCAATCAGCGCCTCGGCGGAACGGTTGAGCAAGGTGACCGTGTCATCGCGGTCAAGGCCGATCACGCCTGCCGAAACACCTGCAAGCACCGTTTCAGTGAACCGGCGGCGGCGGTCGATGACCTCACTGGCCGAAACAAGGCCATCGCGTTGACGCCTCAACTCGGCAGTCATCTTGTTGAAGGTCTCGCCAAGGTGGGCCAGATCACCCTCGGCCCGCTTGACGGGAACCTGCACATAGAAATTGCCTGACGCGACCTGGTCTGTTGCATGGATCAGGCGCCTGATCGGTGCCACAAGCCGGTCCGCAAAGCTCAGCCCGAACCAGACTGCGGACAAAAGAACTGTCAGTGAAATCAGCACATACATCGATCCGAAGGCGATCTGGACGCCTTGTCGGCGCGAGTCTATCGCCAGGTATTCAACAGCGGCGCTGCGGGCCTGGGCCGGAAATTCGACTGCAAGCACGTCGGCTTGCCGAGCAATCAACAGATACAGATCGGGAAACTCCGGCAGTTTCATCAGCGCGCTGAAGACACGTGTTTCGCTGTTGACCGAGCATATCGGGTCTTCTGACTGCCGCGCTTCGTCGAACGCTTCTGACACCAAAGGAGCAGGATCATCGATCACGGACAGGCGTGCGCGCGCGACGATCTGGTAGGGCTGCGAGACCATGAAGACGATAGGCAGACCGAGGGCACGGGCACGGATGGTCAGGAAACTTTCAAACCAGTTGCGGTCCACGTCGAAGGCTTGCCGAACGCTGCCGACATCGCCGGCCATCAGCCTGATTTCGCGGCCAAGATTGGTGCAATGGCTATTGGTGTAAGTGTCGGCAACCTCGACTGATTTGAAGATCACTTGCCGCATTCGCTCGGAAAACCAGGGTTCCAGGCCTTTTTCAAGCGTGATTGTGGCAATGATGGCAACCAGCATGGCCGGTAACGCAGCCACCAGTCCGAACAGCATGATGATGCGAACATGAAGGCCGGCTGCCGCTGCGCCGCGTCGCCGCGCCCGGAACAACACAAAGCCCTGCCAAAGCACAAGGGCGAGCAACGCGAGGATAATCAACGCGTTGATCAGGAACAGCGTAACGACAACCCGGTGGACCGGTACAATCGGTGTCGAACCTGAGATGACAAGAAATGTGAACAGCGCCGACGACAGCGCTAGCGTGACAAGACACACGCCAACCCACGTGACCAGACGCCCTGGCCTCGCATCGGTTTGTCCCTGGAGTTTTGGCTCAATGTTCGACGACAAGACCGGTGCCAATGTTGATGCGCAAATTTCGGAGGCAAGAACAATTTCGGATGCAAGAAGCCCGACGAACTTGCCAAAACCACATGCTTGGTTTGCGCCAAGTGATGCAGCTTAGCAACGGTGTTGTCAAAATACGACAGTTTTACGACCAGTCAGCCGTCGCTTGTGCGGAGACAGCTATCTTCAGCGGGCTGAGCGCATCACCTGCATGTCCAATTCACGGATTTTCTTGCGCAGTGTGTTGCGATTGAGCCCGAGAAGTTCAGCCGCCCTGATCTGGTTGCCACGGGTGGCAGCCAGCGCAGCGGCGATCAGCGGTGCTTCAACCTCCCGCAGGACGCGGTGGTAAAGGCCGGGCGGTGGCAGGTTGTCGCCGTAGCCGCCAAAATACGTGCCCATCTGGCGTTCGACTGCGGCCGAGATCGATTCAGGCCGATCCAGCACAATGCCGGTTGCCGCTGCCTGAGTGGGCTGAAGTTCGGCATCGATGATCGGCGCGGTGATGGTGTCCTGAGGATAGAGCGCGGCAAGGCGCCGCACGAGGTTTTCCAGCTCCCGCACGTTGCCTGGCCAGCGATGACGCTTGAGCATGTCCATGGCTTCGCTGTCGATCTGCTTGCGGCTCAGCCCTTCCTTCTCCACCACCGAGAAGAAGTGGCGGACAAGGTCTGGGATATCCTCGACCCGCTCGCGCAAGGGAGGCAGACGTATCGGCACCACATTCAACCGGAAAAACAGATCCTCGCGAAACAGGCCCTGCTGGATCGAGATGCGCAGATCCTTGTTGGTCGCCGCGATGATCCGCACGTTCGTCTTGATCGGTGTACGCCCCCCCACGGTGGTGTATTCGCCCTGTTGCAACACGCGCAGGAGCCGTGTCTGCGCTTCCATCGGCATGTCGCCGATCTCGTCGAGGAACAGCGTGCCGCCCTCTGCTTGCTCGAAGCGACCGGCGCTACGCTGCAAAGCACCGGTGAAGGAGCCCTTCTCGTGGCCAAACAGCTCCGACTCGATCAGGTCTCTCGGGATCGCAGCCATGTTGACCGCGACAAACGGACCGTTGCGCCGTTTGCCATAGTCGTGGAGCGCACGTGCCACCAGTTCCTTACCGGTGCCGGACTCACCGTTGATCATGACGGTCAAATCGATCGGCATCAGCCTGGCAAGCGCGCGGTAGATCTCCTGCATCGCGGCAGAACGACCCACCAGCGGGATTTCCTCTGGCTCGGATGCCTGCCCGCCAGAGATATCGCCGCGCGGCCTCGAAAGCGCTCGACCAACGATTGCAACAAGTTCCTTGAGGTCGAATGGTTTCGGCAAATATTCGTAAGCGCCGCGTTCCGAAGCCCGGATGGCAGTCATGAAAGTGTTCTGCGCGCTCATGACAATGATCGGCACGTCGGGTCGCACGCGCTTGATGCGGGGCAACAGGTCAAATGCATTGCCATCGGGCATGACCACGTCGGTGATGATCAGGTCACCAAGGCCTTGCGCAGCCCATGTCCACAAGGTGGCTGCCTGGCCAGTTGAACGCACTTCATAGCCCGCCCGCGAGAGCGCCTGATTGAGAACAGTACGGATGGCCGCGTCGTCATCTGCAACTATGATGCTGCCATTCGGCATTTTGATTTCCTGTCATTCTTGACCCGGTGCGACATGCCAGTTGGCCTGCGCGCACGTCGTTGCTTTCAACCCAGCCGCCGCCCGTCGAATGAGCGGTGGATCGGCATGAGAACCCTGAAACTCGTTCGCCGCGGTACGGACTCGCACTCGATAATGCCGCCATGATTGCCGACGATCTTTGCAACCAGTGCAAGTCCGAGGCCACTGCCTTGCGCCTTGGTGGTCACGAAAGGATCAAACAAGTGCGGCAGCAAATCCGCAGGCACACCCGATCCATTGTCACGGATGCAGATCTCGAGTGGCAAGGCCACGCGTTCATCATGCCCCGTGCGCTTCATGCGGATGCCTGGCCGGAATGCGGTCGAGATCACGATCTCACCGTCCTTTGCATCCGCATCGAAAGCTTCTGCCGCATTCTTAAGCAAATTCAGGAAAACCTGCACGAGCTGGTCCCGCACTGCATAAACCGGAGGCAGAGAGGGGTCGTAGCTTTCGACCACACGCATGTTTCGCGCGAAGCCCGACACGGCGAGCCGACGCACATGATCGAGCACATCATGAATGTTGACAGGCGCGCGCTCGCCAGGTCGTTCGTCGCCGAACATTTCGACACGTTCCACCAGTTTGACGATACGATCTGTCTCATCACAGATCAGGCGTGTCAGCACGCGATCCTCGTCCGGGACCGAGCTTTCGAGCAGTTGTGCCGCGCCGCGTATGCCTGACAGCGGGTTCTTGATTTCGTGTGCCAGCATTGCACCAAGCGCTGTCATTGATCGCGCTGCGCCACGATGCGTCAACTGCCGGTCCATCTTCTCGGCAATGGTTCGCTCCTGCAGCATCACGACCACGGACCCTGTCGGATCACGCAGGGGCGAAGCAAAGACATCGACGATGCGGTCCTTGCCAAGGCGTGGCGAGCTGATGTCAATCCGGTACTCGGTGACACTGGCGCTGCGAAGGCGCACTTCGTCGATCAGTGCCAGTACTGGCGAGCCGAAGGGGATGATCTCGCGGACATTCATGCGCCTGAGCATCAGCACGCTGGTTTGGAAAAAATCTTCAGCTGCGTTGTTCGCCTCGCTGACCAAACCGAGATCATCGACAACGATGATCGGGATCGGAAGCACACCAAAGATCTGATCTGAAAAGACACGGCCATCTTCCGCCGCGATTGTCCCCGCGATCAGGTTGTTGCTCCCATCAAGCTGCACGCGCGAACTCTCCCTCACACCCTTCGTCCGGTCCGGCAAATGCCTCGACAAGAAGCGCCACCACGGTCCTTGGCTCGATTTCAGTACATATCAGCGGTTTCAGAATAAGCGCACGCACAGCCCCGAATGCAGCGGCATCATCAAGTGCTGCCGCCAGATGCTTGCGTGCATGCCGCACGCCGACGCCATGTCCCATGGCTGACAGCAAGCCTTCGTAGTGCTCCAGCGTCGCATCGCGCTTGACTGCAAGGGTCGGCTCCGGCGGCTTCTGGCCGATGCGCAACTCAGTTGCCATAAGTCCTGGCAACCACGGTCGACCGAGAGCAGCTCGCCCTATCATGACGCCATCGGCACCGGACACTGCGAGGCAGGACTTCGCATCATCGGCCGTATGGACATCGCCGTTGGCAACCAGCGGCACATGTGGAATGGCCTCGCGCACTGTTCGAATGGCATTCCAGTTGGCCACGCCTTTGTAGAATTGTTGTCGCGTGCGGCCATGGACCGTGATCAAACGTGCGCCTGATGCAACCGCCCGGCGCGCCAGTTCGGACGCATTGAGGCTTGCATCATCCCAGCCCAGGCGCATCTTGACGGTCACTGGCTTCGAGGTTGCAGAAACTGTCGCATCGATCAGTCTGAGTGCGTGGTCAAGGTCACGCATCAGTGCGGACCCTGCCCAGCCGCCCGTGACACGTTTGGCTGGACAACCCATGTTGATGTCAATCACGTCTGCGCCGGATGCTTCAGCAAGGCGGGCGGCATCGGCAAGCCAGATCGGGTCACAGCCGGCAAGCTGCACGATATGCGGCACAACACCATGGCCTTCGGCGCGCAGCCTCGTCTCCTCGTGACCGCGCACGAATTCGTCCGAGGCCACCATTTCCGATACGACGAAACTTGCACCAAACCGCATGGCTATCCGTCGCAACGCGCAGTCGGTGATGCCGGACATTGGCGCCAGTGCCACCGCTGGGCCACTGCCGTCGCTGGCAAAGACATCTGGCCAGAAGCCTGTTTTTTGATCACTTTTCATTCTGCCTGTCATTTAAGCGTTTTGTTGCACTGCGGTAAAGCGATTTCGGTAAACCACTGTCATGGTGTGTCATGAGGGGTGACTTGGCGGCGGTCAGCCAGCTAGAACAGCATGGGCACAGGCATCCGGAGACAAGCAAACGTGCAGCACATGAACTCGATTACTGCACTGATTGTGGCGGCAGGCCGTGGCTCGCGTGCCGGCGAAGGTCTGCCGAAGCAGTATCGCGATCTGGGCGGAGAGCCAGTGCTCACCCGAACCATGCGGGCATTTCTCAATGTGGCGGCGATCACGCATGTCCAGGTCGTCATCCATCCTGACGATCACGAGCTTTATCGATTTGCCGTTTCATGCCTGCCGGATCCGACTGACGCGCGCCTGCTGCCGCCTGCTTTCGGTGCAGATACAAGAAGCGGCACAGTGCACAATGGTCTTGCGGCGTTGGGCGACCATTTATCCGACGCGATTGTGCTGATTCACGATGGCGCGCGTCCGTTGGTTTCCGCCCAGCTTGTTCATCGCGCGATCGATAGCGCCAGGAGCGGTGGTGCGTGCGTCCCGGTTCTGCCAGTGACTGATACGATCAAGCGGATCGGTGTCGATGGCGAGGTCATCGAGACGCTCGACCGCAGCGTATTGAGGGCAGTGCAAACGCCGCAGGCTTTTCCGCTGGTCACAATCCGTGCCGCTCACGACGAAGCCCGGCGACAGGGCCGCGATGACTTCGGCGATGATGGCGCACTTGTCGAATGGTGCGGCCTGCCACTGTCGACATTTACGGGCGAAGCGGGCAACATCAAATTGACGACTGCAGCGGATTTCATTTTGGCCTCGAACCTGATCATATCCGGACCAGCGCTGCGTACACGGGTTGCCACGGGCTATGACGTGCACGCGTTCGGGCCCGGTGATCATGTCTGGCTTTGCGGCGTGAAAGTGCCTCATACCCTCGGTGTCGTCGCTCATTCGGACGGCGATGTGGCGCTGCATGCGCTCTGCGATGCGATCTTTGGCGTACTGGGCGATGGTGATATCGGCGTGCACTTTCCACCATCGGAAGAGCGTTGGCGCGGTGCGTCATCAGACCAGTTTCTGGCGTTCGCTTGCCAGCGCCTTGCGCTGCGTGGCGGCGTCATTGATCACCTGGACCTGAGCATCGTCTGCGAACGCCCCAAGATCGGACCCTATCGCGAAGCCATGGTTGCGCGCATTGCCGCCATAGCCGATGTGGAACCAGAGCAGGTTGGCCTCAAGGCCACAACGTCGGAACGGCTCGGCTTCACCGGCCGCTCCGAAGGGCTAGCCGCTCTGGCAACGGTAACCGTACGGCTGCCCATGAGAAAGCGCACATGAACAGCGACCGCGAAATCGAAGACCTTGCCATACGTGTTCTGGCGGCTTGCCGAGCACGGGGCTGGATGGCAGCCACCGCCGAAAGTTGTACGGGAGGCATGGTCGCTGCTGCGTTGACTGCGATCGCAGGCTCTTCCGATGTCGTCGAGCGCGGCTTCGTGACCTATTCCAACGATGCGAAGATTGAGATGCTCGGTGTAACTGCAGGATTGATCGTTGCTCATGGCGCGGTCAGCCGCGAGGTTGCGCGCGAAATGGCCCGTGGCGCTGTCTCGCGGTCGCGAGCCGACATAGCGGTGTCGATCACGGGTATCGCCGGCCCCGGCGGTGGCAGCGAAGCCAAGCCGGTCGGTCTGGTCCATTTTGCAACCGCTATACGCGATGGCGAAATTGTGCGGCTTGAGCGGCGCTATGGCGAGATCGGACGTGATCCTGTCAGGCGCGCAGCAACCATTGATGCACTCGGCCTCATTTTACAGGCTGCCGGTTCTCGTTGAACTTAAGCCAGGCAGCTTTGAGGATATTCGAGAAATCATCGGTCCATGGTTGGATGGAGCCGTCCATGGCCGGCGTGATATCGCGCCAGTTCTTTTCGGTGTCGGCTGCCACAAGCTGGGTCAGAACTTCTCGATTGTCCGTCACGATCGCGATGTTGGTCGAGGCCTTTCCGGCCTTGATCTCCTCCGCAGTCATGCCCTGCTTGTAGCTCTGCCATGTCTGCAATGACAGCGAGGCTGCCGTGGCTGCTGCGAATGGCGCAATTGTGAGGTTTCGATTGGACAGATGGAACACCAGCGCGCCGCCCGCTGTCAGTTTGGATCGATAGAGCTCGATCGCCTCGCGCGTCAGCAGATGCAGCGGAATGGAATCCGATGAGAATGCGTCCACGATGATGAGGTCATATTTCGCTGGTGGTGCGCCTTGCAGCATCAGTCGCGCATCGCCTAGCACAACGCGCGCGAATGGAGCGCACTCGCTCATGAAGGTGAACATCTTAGGATCTTGGGCGATCTTCACCACCAGCGGGTCGATTTCGTAGAATGTCCAATTCTCGCCCGCCTGTTTCAAACAGGCCTGCGATCCTGTGCCAAGCCCGACAACCGCAACATTGGCGAGGTACCCACCCTTGGCGGCACGCGTGGCCTCGATGGTCTGATCGAATGGGCCGCCTTGATAGTAGTAGGTGAGTGGGTCAGGCCGGACACCCGGCTTGTATTGATCGAGGCGCTGAGCGCCATGATAGGTCGTGCCATGCGCAAGGTAGCGCAGTGTTCCATCAGGCGATGTCGATATCTTGCTGACGCCAAAAAAAGATCGAACCGAGATAAAGCCGTCCTTGAAATAAGGGCCGATCATCAGCATCAGCATGATCGGCGTGACGACAATGGCCAGTATCTTGAAGTTTTTCACCAGCAAAAAGATGCCGAGCATGGCAAGTGCCACAGTAACCATTGCGAGTTCCGCATTCCAATTTCCACCCGCGGCCCCAGCACTTTTGCCAAAGACAAGGTAGGTTGTGATCAAACCAACAATGCCCGCGCCGAGAAGCAATGTCTTGCCCCTGTCGACATCGGGGCAACCTTTCACACGCACGACAAGTGCCGCGAAAAAGAGTAGACTGTATTCATGCACCCCATTGAAGACATGCGGTGCGAGCAGCCCGGCAAAGATGCCGCCAAGCACGCCGCCGACAGACATCCAGACATAGAAGCCGGTCAGGTGCCGTGCGGCAGGTCGTAGCCTGACAATCTCGCCGTGAAACACCATCGCCGTGGCAAAGAAGGCCGCCAGCGTCAGCACCAAAGCGGCGATGACGCTCACCCCGACAAGCCCTGTACCAAAGCCGAAAGTCGCAACGACAAGCCCTGGCTGGATGGCAAGCATGAACTTGTGGCTCAGCCACGGCCTGGCTTGAAAGGTGATGATAAAAGTCAGCAAGAACAGTGAAAGTGGCAGAACCCAGAGCAAGGGTGCGGCTGCGACATCGGTGGAAATGTGCGCGGTGACGGCGACCAGCAGACCCGATGGCACGAAGGCCAGCAGGCACCAGGTCAGCTTTGTGGCCATCGTTGGTGCATCCGTGATGTTCGATGCAACCTCTTCAACCTGGCTGTCGGTATCCGTGACGGACGACGGCAGGAAAGCCGCGCACGTTGCAACCCCCGCGATCAGCAATGCGAAACCGAATGACCATGCTTTCGTCTGGGACCCTGAGGACAGCAACGGTTCGACGAGAAACGGGAAGCTTAGCAATGCAACAAGGCTTCCCGCGTTGGATGCAGCATAGAGAAAATAAGGCTCGGACGCGTTCTCGTGGCCGGTTCGGGCGAACCATGCCTGAAGCAGCGGTCCATGTGCTGATACAACAAAGAAGGGCAATCCGACTGACAAGGTGAACACGGCCAAAAGCCACATCGTGGTGCCATCGGCAGGCGGCTCGCCAAGTGCTGTGGTCAATCCGATCGGCAAGGCGACAACCAGCACGATCAGCATCACTGCCACGTGGACCAGCGCTGCCGTGCGCGGAGCAAGCCTCGTCGTGAGCACGTGGGCGTAGCCATAGCCCGCCAGCAGCATGGCTTGGAAAAACACCATCGCCACCGACCATACACCGGGACTTCCGCCCAGCGTTGGCAGCACGATCTTGGTAAACATTGGCTGGATCGAGAACAGCAGGAAAGCGGACAGGCCTATTGCAATTGTGAAGGCAGGAACGGCAAGGCCGATACGCCGGACAACTTGCTGGGTATTCGTACCGAGATACACCTGCGACATACGCCACTCCTCGCACACACTGCGAGTTAGCGTTATCCGAACATTCTTAACCGCCGGTTGCTGCGCGTGGTGCCAGACCGGCGGCCCCGTAGACCTCGTCGGCGCGGGCTTCAAAAGCTTCCGAGAAAATTCGGAAAATGCGATCGAACACGGCTCCGGCCAGCATTTGCAACATGCGGCTCTTGAACTCGTATGTAATGTAGAACTCGACCGCCGCACCATTCGGCCCCTTGCTGGTGTCGGCCATGAAGCTCCAGCGATTGTCGAGAAATGAAAACGGCCCGTCGACATACTCAGCCACGATGCGCAGCTTGGCCCGGTCGAGCTTGACGCGGCTGGTGAAGCTCTCGTTGATGGCCTTGTAGCCGATATTCATCCCTGCCACGACGGTTTCGACACCTGCCGTATCGGTGCTGCGGCGTTTGACGTTGAGGCTTTTGCAGAACGGCAAGAATTCCGGATAGCGTTCGACATCGGCCACGAGATCGAACATGCGTTCTGGCGAATGCGCGACACGGCGCACGGTACGGAAGGAGGGCATCTACACGGCCTTCGGACTTGATAGCATGCTTGGGTCGGACAAAAATGCAGCGACCTCGCGTCGCGACCGCAAATGGACCAGTTTCGCGCCTGCGCCAAGTGTCGCAATGGCTTTCATGATCTTTGGGCGCTCCGTGTCACGAAAACTCCACACATATTTGACGAAAGGCCAATCGTAACGCTCGACGCAGCCCGGCCCCATGTCGGGTCGCTGTTTTCCCCAATAGCGCAGCGGTCGCCACAAGATGCCTCTGAGGCAGACCAGACGCGGCAGATCGAGCAGCACAATCACATCCGCACGCGGCATGCGAAGGTCGAAGGTGCCGCCATAGTTGCCGTCCATCACCCATTGGTCGAGCGCTGCAAGCACGGTCACCTTTTCCCGCCAGTCAGCACGCGAAGGCTGTTGCCAGCCTGGAAGCCAGTATTCCGCATCAAGATGGATCAACGGCAATGCCAGCTTTTCGGCAAGCTTGCGCCCCAGTGTCGACTTGCCGGCGCCCGAGCAGCCGATCACCAGAATGCGTTGCGGGTTCATTGGTTCAGCGGGAAGCGGACTTTGCAGCCCTCGCCGCCACCAGCTTGACGAAATCCTCGCCTGCATGATGCGAGGAGCGCGTGAGCGGCGTCGACGACACCATCAGGAAGCCCTTCACATAAGCAATGGTCTCAAATCCCTTGAACTCATCCGGCGGCACGAAGCGAATGACCGCGTGATGCTTGCGGGAGGGCGCAAGATATTGCCCGATTGTGATGAAATCGACATTTGCCGAGCGCAGATCGTCCATCAGTTGCAGAACCTCGTTCCGCTCCTCGCCAAGGCCCACCATGATGCCAGACTTGGTGAAGATGGTCGGGTCGATTTCCTTGACGCGCTGCAGCAGCCTCATCGAGTGAAAATAGCGCGCACCGGGGCGCACTGTCAGATAGTTCGAGGCCACTGTTTCGAGATTGTGGTTGAACACGTCCGGGCGGGCTGCGACCACGATTTCCAGAGCGCCGTCCTTGCGCAGGAAATCAGGTGTCAGCACCTCGATGGTGGTCTTCGGCGATAGCTTGCGGATGGCGTTGATCACGTCGGCAAAGTGCTGCGCGCCGCCATCATTGAGATCATCGCGGTCCACCGAAGTGATGACAACGTGCGTGAGGCCAAGCTTGGCAACGGCTTCGGCGATGTGCTGTGGTTCTTGGACATCGACGGCGCCCGGCACGCCGGTCTTGACGTTGCAAAAGGCACAAGCGCGCGTGCAGGTGTCGCCAAGGATCATGAAGGTGGCGTGCTTTTTTTCCCAGCACTCGCCGATGTTCGGGCAGCCAGCCTCCTCGCACACGGTGACCAGCCCGTTTTCCTTGACGATGCGGTTGGTTTCCGCCCATTTCGGCGAGCCGGGAGCCTTGACGCGGATCCAGTCCGGTTTTTTCAGCACGGGATTTTCGACACGTTTCTGCTTTTCCGGATGGCGCAGCGGTTCTGCTCTTCGCGGGTCGGATTTCAGCAGGTCAAGAACAACGGCCATGTGAGGTTCGCCTTGTGTTGTGCAGGATATAGGGATGTTCGGGACGTGGTGCAAAGCGGCGCTGTGATGCAGGAACATCCAGTGTCATCACCGGCCTTGTGCCTGTGATCTCGGCGTAATTGGCTGCGCACCCTCTGGACCGAGATGGCAGGAACAAGCCCTGCGATGACATTTTTCCTCACCCCTGCTTGGCATAACCAATCACCAGCACGCCGACGATGACGCAGCCCAGCCCGAACAGCTTCAGCGGCGAGATGCTGCTTTGCGGGAAGCCGAGCGCGCCAAAATGGTCAAGCGCCAGCGACACGGTGAGTTGTCCAGCGATGACCAGCGAAACCGCCAGCAGCGCGCCAAGTTTCGGGCCAGTGACAATCGTCGTCCAGACATAGAACACGCCGAAGAACCCGCCGATCCACATCCACGGCGCGACTTGCCCGAGCTTCTCCATGGACGGCACGCCATCACGCATCGCAATGCTGGCGATCAACCCGGCCACTGCGCCCACCGAAAACGAGATCGTGGCCGCCTGCATGGCCGAGCCGATGATCTGCCGGAGCGAGCCGTTGATGCCGATCTGCACAGGCAAGGCCGCACCGCCGAGAAGCGCAAGGAGCACGAAGGGGAGCTTGGGGTCCATATCGGTGGAAAAATCAAGCCAACAGATTCAGAGGCAACCTCGTTTCGGTATCCACAAGAGCTGAGTTGATCTGCTGTTTTGTAAGGCCTTTAGTCTCTGATAAATCCGCACCTGACAGGTTTGCATCAGAGAAGTTTACGCCAACAACATCGGCGTCGGTGAACCGAGCGCCAGTACAATCAGCACGTGCGAAGTTTGCCCCAACCATTTTTGCTGCAACAAACAAACATTGACGACAATCGCTGCCGGCAAAGTTTGCCCCGACAACAGTGGCATTTGAAAAATCGGCCTCACTTAGCTTTGCCGATGAAAAATTTGCACCGACGGCTGTAGCGCTGGAAAAGTCAGCACCTTGCCCGTCAATAGACGAAAAATTTGCGCCTGTGAGAGATGCACCATGCAGTGTCGTTCGGCGAATGAACGCACCGTGTAGATTCAAGCCGACCAAGTTTGCTCTGCCCTGCGGCTTTGAGTGCGAGTTCATTTCTGCTCTCCACTTCTGGCCAAAATCACAGCCATGATTTCTTGAATATCGACCGGAGGCTGTTCTTCGCCATAGTCCGTGCGTTTCTCGCGCAGATAAGTTGTTAGAAGCTCAACCACAGCGCGTGTCAAATCGGGGAAATCAGCGCTGACTTCACGGAGAGTATATACCGCTGCGAGGCGGACTTCCAGTTTTTCGTCTGAAAGTTGACCAACGGCCTGATTGAACAATTCCGCGACGTGCTCACGCCGTGCCAGCTTTGCTTGCTCATTCGCTACTTCTGATTGCTTGAGAGCAGCATCAGCCTGGAGCGTCGCGGCTCGCACACGAAGCCACGCAAGCCAGAGGCCAATGCCACCCGCAGCGACCAATCCGAGATTACGAACAACTTCCGAAAACTGGAGCCACCAGTTCATGTCAAAAACTCAAGCATTCAACGCCCGGCCATACGCATCCAGCACGCTTTCCTTCATCATCTCGCTCAGCGTCGGGTGCGGGAAGATGGTGTGCATCAGCTCTTCTTCGGTCGTCTCCATGCCCATGGCGACGACGTAGCCCTGGATCAGTTCGGTGACCTCCGCGCCGATCATGTGGGCGCCGAGCAGCTTGCCGGTCTTGGCATCGAAGATTGTCTTGACCAGCCCGTTGTCCTCACCCAGCGCAATGGCCTTGCCGTTGGCGGCAAAGGAAAAGCGGCCGACCTTGAGCGCGTAGCCAGCGTCCTTCGCCTTGGCTTCGGTCAGGCCGACGCTGGCGATCTGGGGGTGGCAATAGGTGCAGCCGGGGATCAGGTTCTTGTCCATCGGGTGAACGTGCAGCCCGGCGATGTGCTCGATGCAGACCACGCCCTCATGCTCGGCCTTGTGCGCCAGCATCGGCGGGCCGGCGACATCGCCGATGGCATAGATGCCGGGCACGTTGGTGCGGCTGTAGCCATCGGTCACGACGCAGCCGCGGTCTGTCTTGATGCCGAGCGCTTCGAGCCCAAGGTTCTCGATGTTGCCGACGACGCCGACCGCGGAAATCATCCGCTCCGCCGTGATCTCGGTTGATTTGCCATCAGCTTCCACGGTTGCAGTCACCGAGTTCGCGCCCTTCACCACCTTGGTGACCTTGGCGCTGGTCATGATCTTGAGGCCCTGCTTGTCGAAGGTCTTGCGGGCGAAGGCGGAGATTTCCGCGTCTTCCACCGGCAGGATTTGCGGCATCACCTCGACCACGGTCACGTCGCAGCCCATGCCCTTGTAGAACGAGGCGAACTCCATGCCGATGGCGCCGGAGCCCATCACCAGCATCGTCTTGGGGATTTCAGCCGGCACCATGGCCTCGAAATAGGTCCAGATCAGCTTGCCATCAGGCTCGATGCCGGGCAACAGGCGCGGGCGCGCGCCGGTGGCGATGATGATGTGCTTGGCAGTGTAAGTGCCCTCGCCTAGCGTATTCTTCGGTACTGGATTTGCCGGCTGTACAGGCGGCTTCGAGGCCTTGCCGACGATGACGGTGCCGGGTTTGGAAAGCTTCGCCTCGCCCCAGATCACGTCGATCTTGTTCTTCTTCATCAGGAAGCCGACGCCGGCATTAAGCCTTGCCGAAATCCCGCGCGAGCGCGCCACCACAGCCTTCACATCCGGTGTCATGGTGCCGTTGAGCACCAGGCCATAGTTCTTGGCATGTTGCGCGAAATGCAGGATTTCGGACGAGCGCAGCAACGCCTTGGTCGGGATGCAGCCCCAGTTGAGGCAGATGCCGCCGAGATGCTCACGCTCGATGATCGCGGTTTTCAGCCCGAGTTGCGCCGCGCGGATGGCGGCCACATAGCCGCCGGGGCCTGAACCGATGATGAGGACGTCATAGGCGGACATGGGGTGATCCTTCTTCTTCGGTGTCGTTCCCGGCCGGAGTGCAGCGGAGGGGAAGGGAATCCATCAGGTTTGGCGCAAGGAAGGCTGGGTCCCCTTCCCTCGCCTTTGGCTCGCCGGGGATGACACCAGCAAAGGGTTTCGTGTTCATCACAGCAACCCCAAATGCAGCGCCCAGGCCAGCAGCGCCAGCGCGGCGACGCCAAAGGCGATATGCGCGCCATAGCGCCGGTTGACTTCGGCAATGCTCTTGTTGCCATCGCCGCCATGATGGCCGAGCGCCAGTGTCGAGCCGATGGTAGGCAGCATGACTGCCGACAGCGCCACACCGCCAAGGATACCGAAGACGATCAGGCCGAAGCCCCAGAGATAGCCGGAGGTGACAAGCGCCAGCACCATCAACCCAGCTGCACCGCCAAGTGAAAACCAGCCGCTCATCGCGCCCATGGTCGGCGAGGCATGCAGCTTTTCAGGCTCGACCTTGTCGGTGAGTTTGCCAGCCGCCATCTCGCCAAGCGCCACCCGCAGGAACTGCGAGCGTAGGATGAAGAGGGACAGGCCGAAGAGGATGAGGAAGGTGGTCATGGCTGAAGCAAGTGATCGATCTGTTCCCCTGCCCCTTGCGGGGAGGGGCTAGGGGTGGGGGTCAAACGACCGGGTGATCTCTCAACAGCGTGAGCAACGGTATCGATCACCATATTGATCTCGCGCAGAACCTGCAGATTTGTGAAACGCAAAACGCGAAATCCTTGTGTTTCGAGATATCCCGTTCTCTTCGCATCATATCTGACTGCGTCTTCTTCCCCATGTTGTTCACCATCGACCTCGATAATCAGCTTCGCACCATGGCTACAGAAATCCGCAACGTATGCCCCAAGCGCCACCTGGCGGCGAAAATGTGACCCCTCAAGTGCAACCGCGCGCCTGAGGTGGAGCCAAAGTCGTTTTTCCGCATCCGTCGTTGTCCTCCGCAGCACCTTGGCGTTGCGGCTGGCAGCAGGCGTCATCATCTCAGGTTCTTGTTTCCACGGCATGTCTGGCTCGCCTGTTATAGCCCGGTCGCTGGACCCCCACCCCTAGCCCCTCCCCGCAAGGAGCAGGTGAATCGCATATGATTTTTTGACTGGCTTTTTGGGGCTGGATTGATTCTTTGAGCAGGCAGTTTGTCTGATTGGAGAAGCTGCCATGCAGGATTT
>JBOFFB010000744.1:0-1743 GCA_051648385.1 Allobosea sp. | reverse complement strand
GGGCTGCGAGGAATGCCTGAAGACCGGCAGCATCTGGCTGCACCTGCGGATTTGCCGGACCTGCGGTCATGTCGGCTGCTGCGACGATTCGCCGAACCGGCACGCCACGAAACATTTCCACGCCACTCAGCATCCGATTATCGAAGGATATGATCCGCCGGAAGGGTGGGGCTGGTGTTATATCGACGAAGTCATGTTCGACCTGTCGAAACGCAAGACCCCGCATAACGGCCCGATCCCGCGTTATTATTGAGCTGCGCCAGCCGACGATCTGAGCTTGCCAGGTCTGTGTGTTGCCAAGTCCTCTTGTTACAAAGTCCTCTTGTTACGAAGTCCTTTCGCATTGTCGGGATCGTGCCGATCCTCAAAAGGAATTTCAGTATGCAGTGTTTTCGACGGGTCATGCGGAGCGCAATCTGCTCAGGCATCGTGGCGGTATCTGTGTTTCTTGCGTCATTCAATTACGCCGCCGCGCAGGCGATGCCGCAAAGCCGCTCGGCTGACGTGAACGGCATCAAGCTGAACTATCTGATTGCCGGTGAAGGCAATCCCATCGTGCTGTTGCATGGCTATGCGGAAACCAGCCACATGTGGCGGCCGCTGTTTCCCGGCCTTGCGAACGACCACACCGTGATCGCGCCAGACCTGCGCGGTTTCGGCAAGTCCGATGCGCCCGAGAGCGGCTACACCAAGAAGCAAATGGCACAGGACATCCACGCGCTGGTGAAGAGCCTCGGCTACACCAAGGTCAAGATCGTCGGTCACGACATCGGATTGATGGTCGCCTATGCCTATGCCGCGCAGTATCCGGCCGAGGTCGATCGCATCGTGCTGATGGATGCCTTCCTGCCCGGTGTCGGCGACTGGAAGAGCGTCTGGCTGCTGCGCGACCTCTGGCACTTCCATTTCTACGGCAAGACGCCGCTGGCGCTGGTTCAGGGCCGCGAGCGGATCTATCTCGAACATTTTTGGAATGATTTTGCTGCCAATCCGGCAAAGTCCATTTCTCAGAAAGACCGGAAGTTTTACGCCAAGGCCTATGCGCAGCCGGGGCGCATGAAGGCCGGGTTCGAGGTGTTTCGTGCCTTCGAAAAGGATGCCGACGATTTCGCAGGCTTCGCAAAGACCAAGCTGCCGATGCCGATGCTGGTTCTGTCCGGCGAAAAGGCCGGAGGCGCTTTTCTGATCGAGCAGGGCAAGCTGGTCGCGACCAATGTCGAGGGCGTGATTGTGAAAGGCTCGGGGCACTGGCTGATGGAGGAAGCGCCCGGTCAGGTGATTCCGAAGCTGGTGGATTTTCTCAATCGCTGATCAGCACGAAAATTTGTGATCCCGCAGCGTGCAGAAATGGAACTTCTGTTGCACTGCCATGGGTATGATGTAGCCTTGGATTCATTCTAAACGGGGGCGCATCATGATTTTAGGCATGTCATTAGCGGGTTTCACGGTCCTTCATCTCATCATCAGCATGATCGCCATTGGCCTCGGCTTCGTCGTCGCAGGCGGGATGCTTGCCTCGAACAGGCTGCCCGGCTGGACGCTCTGGTTCCTCGTTTTGACCATCCTCACCAGTGCCACCGGTTTTCTGTTTCCCTTCACCAAGCTGCTGCCGTCGCACATCGTCGCGCTTATCTCATTGGCGCTGCTGGCGGTTGCGGTTTACGCGCTCTATGGAAAAGGCCTCGCCGGTATCTGGCGCACGGTTTATGTCGTCACCGCGTTGCTCGCGCTCTGGTTCAATGT
>JBOFFB010000743.1:0-2781 GCA_051648385.1 Allobosea sp. | reverse complement strand
GACCTTTATGCACTTGATCAACGTGGCGCGCTTGATCCATTGATTGCGGCATGAACAGCGGCATCGTCACGCCATGATCAAATTTGCACTGAAATGCGAGCGCGGCCATGGCTTCGAGAGCTGGTTCCGCGACAACGCGTCGTTCGAGGAACAGGCCAAGCGGGGCTTTGTAGAGTGCCCGCAGTGCGGGTCCATTCGCACCGAAAAGGCGATCATGGCCCCCAATATTGCGCGCATGGACCGCGAGAGTGTGGCCACTGCTCAGTCAGCCCTGGCCGTAGTCGCCCCGGCTGCGATGCCCGCGACAACGCTGACACCGGAGGACCGCGCGATGCGTGACCTTGTCCGTGCCATGCGAGCCCATGTCGAAGCCAATGCCGACAATGTCGGTGACAAGTTCGCTGACGAGGCGTTGAAAATGCACCATGGCGAACTCGAAGGCCGCCAGATCTATGGCAGCGCTACCCCCGATGATGCCCGCATGCTGGCTGAGGAAGGTGTCGGCTTCATGCCGCTGCCGATGCTGCCGGACGACCGGAATTGAAGTGCGGTTACCTGCCTATTTCAGCTTGAACGAGCGTTCGAGGTCAGCAACCTCAGCTAGGGTTAGCGTGTTGACTCGCATGCCCTGCGACAGGACCGCCAGCTTGGCTGTCTCTTCGAGCTCTTCCAGAGCGTAGACAGCGGCTTCGAGGCTGACGCCAGCGACGACCGGGCCGTGGTTGGCCAGAAGCAAGGCTGTGTGATCTGGGGCCTTTGCGCGGATTAGCGGCACGATGGCTGGGTCGCCGGGTTTCACATAAGGGATCACCGGCACACGGCCGACGCGCATCACGGCATAGGGCGTAATCGGCGCGATGGCATCATCCGGATCGGTGCTGGCCAGGCACGACAGCAAAGTCGCATAGGTCGAGTGCAGATGCGCCACCGCACGTGCTGTCGGTCGCGCCGCATAGATCGCCAGATGCAGCGGCATTTCCTTGGTTGGCGGGTCGCCGGAAATATGCTTGCCCGCCAAGCTGACCTTCGAAATGCGCGCCGTATCCAGAAAGCCAAGGCATGAGTTGGTCGGTGTACAGAGCAGGGCATCGCCCGTTCTCACCGAGATGTTGCCCGATGAGCCTGGCGTCAGGCCGCGATCAAACAGCGATTTCGCGAGGCGCACCAGATCGTGGCGCAAGCTCTGCTCGTCACTCATGCGGCACCTTTTTCCAGGATGCCGGCTGCCTTCTCGTAGAAGTCGAGTGCTCCGAAATTGCCGGATTTGAGTGCCAGCCGCAGGGACTTTCCTGTCGGCGACACGGTTGCCAGCGCAGGCACGCCGGGGTCGATTTCCGGACCAATGACGAATTCGCCAAGGCCAAGCGCCGTGACCACTGCACCCGAGGTTTCGCCGCCGCCAACCACAAGGCGGCTCACGCCATTTTCGACGAGTTTCGCCGCAAGCTGCCCCATGAAACCTTCCAGTGCCTCAGCCATCTCGGCCCGGCCGTGACGCATCTGCGCCGCTGAAACACGCTCGGGTATCGTCGATGACGTGATCATCGGCATCTGCCCCAGATGCTGCAGTGCCCAGGAAACCGCATTGCTGACAGTCATCCGCCCGGCCATGACGTCATCAGGGTCAAGGCTCAAGACCGGGTGATGCTCGGAAAAGATCTTGAGTTGCGCCAGCGACTGGACAGAGCAGGAGCCCGACAGTGCAACTGCCGGCCCGCCGTGCCCGGTGAATTGAGCCGCTGCTGCACCCGCGCCGCGTGACCTCGAAAAGTTCGCGGCGAGCCCGAGCGCGATCCCTGAACCGCCAGTGACCAGCTTGTGATCGGCAATTGCCGCGCCAAGCGCCAGCAGATCCTCATCGACGACCGCATCCGTGACCACAAGGCGACGACCTGCATCCGCCTCGGCTTTGAGTGCGGTCCGGATGGCGTTCGGTCCGGCGCGCACCACCGGATATGGCACCAGCCCAACCTCGCCTTGAGTCTGGTGCCTGAGCCAGCGGCGGATGTCAGGGTCGGGCATTGGTGTCAGGGGATGGCTCTTCATGCCGGTTTCCGACAGGAGTTGACCATTGACGAACAGGTGACCCTGGAACAGCGTGCGGCCCGTCGCTGGAAAGACCGGGCAGACGATGGCGATACCGCCGAGCCTGTCGAGAAGGGCTTCGGCGACCGGGCCGATATTGCCCTCGCGGGTCGAATCAAATGTCGAGCAATACTTGAACATGATCTGCGTGCAGCCCTGCGAGAGCAGCCAATCGAGCGCCGCCAATGACTGGCTCACTGCATCCGCAGCCGCAATGGTGCGGCTTTTCAGCGAGATCACGCCCGCTTCGCAGGCAGATGTGGCGGCCTTGGCCGGAATGCCGACAAACTGGGTGGTTGCCATGCCTCCCTTTGCCAGCGTGTTGGCAAGATCGCTGGCACCAGTGAAATCATCTGCGATACATCCCAACAGCATGGCGCGTCACAATTCCATTTTGGTCACTTGCTTGCCCGACGACGCGTTGCCGAAGGTGCCGCTCCAGGCGTCTGTGCCATAGCTGCAGCATCGCCAGTCCTTGTTGGTGGTTTAGCAGTGCAATCATTGCAAGGGCAACCACTGCAACCGGAAGCATGACAAAGCTGTCGAGCGAAACCTGGTCTAGCAGGCCGCTGAAAAACTCTCCCCGGATTTTCGGTTTTGTGATTCACTCGCTTTGCGGGTTTGGAGTGATTTGCGATGCGCGGACGGGATGATCGGGTTGAGGGAATGTTCAGCTATATCCGGCTGGAGGAGCGT
>JBOFFB010000742.1:0-12596 GCA_051648385.1 Allobosea sp. | reverse complement strand
GGTGCAATGACAGAGAATGACCGTGCGCTAGCCAGCTAACGGTATCTAACCAGGATTGCTTACGCGCCCCGGCCATCCTCACGCCAGGTCCGAAATCCAAGCGCATATCTAATATACAGGATTGCTTCGCTGCGCTCGCGATGACGTTTCGGGCCACCGCAGCATATGAAAAAGGGCGCGGTCGCCCGCGCCCTTCGCAACAATCGCAATGCCGGGCCGAAGCCCTCACATCACAGCGAGTAGTACATCACGAACTCGAGCGGGTGAGGGGTCATGCGGAAACGGTCCGCTTCGCCCTTCTTCAGCTCGATGTAGCTGTCGATGAAATCGTCGTTGAAGACGCCACCGGTCTTGAGGAAGCCGCGATCCTTGTCGAGGCAGGCCAGCGCTTCGTCGAGCGAGCCGCACACGGTCGGGATCTTCTTCAGCTCCTTCGGCGGCAGATCATACAGATCCTTGTCCATGGCCGGGCCGGGATCAATCTTGTTCTGGATGCCGTCAAGGCCTGCCATCAGCATGGCTGCGAAGGCGAGGTAGGGGTTCGCCATCGGGTCGGGGAAGCGCACTTCAACGCGCTTGGCCTTCGGCGACTGCGTCCATGGAATGCGGCACGAGGCCGAGCGGTTGCGTGACGAGTAGGCCAGCAGCACCGGTGCTTCATAACCCGGAACGAGGCGCTTGTAGCTGTTCGTCGACGGGTTGGTGAAGGCGTTCAGCGCCTTGGCATGCTTGATGATGCCTCCGATGTACCACAGGCACTCCTGGCTCAGGTCGGCGTACTTGTTGCCGGCCATGATGGGCTTGCCGTTCTTCCAGATCGACTGGTGCACATGCATGCCCGAGCCGTTGTCACCGAAAACGGGCTTCGGCATGAAGGTCGCCGACTTGCCGTAGGACTGCGCCACGTTGTGGATGGCATATTTGTAGATCTGCATCTGGTCGCCCATCTTGACCAGCGTGTCGTACTTCATGCCGAGTTCGTGCTGGGCGGACGCCACCTCGTGGTGGTGCTTTTCGACCTGGACGCCCATGGATGCCATGGCTGCCAGCATCTCGCCGCGCATGTCCTGTGCGGAATCGAGCGGCGGAACGGGGAAGTAACCGCCCTTGGTCTGGATGCGGTGGCCGAGATTGCCGCCTTCATAGTCGGTCATGCCGTTGGTCGGCAGTTCGACGTTGTCGAGCTTGAAACCCGTGTTGTACGGGTCAGCCGCGAACTTAACGTCGTCGAAGATGAAGAATTCGGCTTCTGGGCCGATATAGATGGTGTCGCCGATACCGGTCGACTTGAGATAGGCCTCGGCCTTCTTGGCGATACCGCGCGGGTCGCGGTTGTAGGGCTCGCCAGTCGAGGGCTCGAGGATGTCGCAGACGATCGACATGGTCGAGGCCGAGAAGAACGGATCCATCGTGGCGGTCGACGGGTCTGGCATGAGGATCATGTCGGACTCGTTGATCGCCTTCCAGCCCGAGATCGACGAGCCGTCGAACATGGTGCCCTCGGCGAAGATCTCTTCGTCGATCATCGACACGTCGAACGTGACATGCTGCCACTTGCCGCGCGGATCAGTGAAACGAAAATCGACGTACTTGACGTCGTTGTCCTTGATCGCCTTGAGGACGTCCTTGGCGGTCTTCATCTCGTGTTTCCTCAACATCTGCAGTTACAGGGGCGGGACCCGGTTGGGCTCCGTGGTGGTGGGTTCAGTCGTTAGTCTATGAGAAATCCCTCGCGGGGTGCCTCAGACCGCGTCCGCGCCCGTCTCGCCGGTGCGGATGCGGATCGCTTCCTCAACCGTAGATACAAAAATCTTGCCATCACCGATCCGGCCCGTCTGGGCCGCAGATTTGATCGCCTCGATGGCCTTGTCGAGCATGTCGTCATTGAGCACGATCTCGATCTTTACCTTGGGCAGGAAGTCGACGACGTACTCGGCGCCGCGATAAAGCTCGGTGTGGCCTTTCTGGCGGCCGAAGCCCTTGGCTTCGATCACGGTGATGCCCTGCAGGCCGATTTCCTGCAGTGCTTCCTTCACTTCGTCCAGCTTGAACGGCTTGATGATCGCTTCAATCTTTTTCATGCGTATCGCAGCTCCCGCCAACAGGCCAACCCGAGCACGCTTCTCATACCATTCCCCTGAGGGCAAGCCAGACGAAGCGTTGAGATAGCTGCATAAAGGCTTTGCTGCACCTGATCAAATCGGAGGCAAGGCGCTTATTTCTTAGGCAGATTGTGCTGGCAATCCCCGTCGTGCTGTTTCGGGTGTGATATCCTTAGTTCCGCGCGGAAGAAGGTGGGCGACGCCCAGACGAAGGCTACGTACATGTCACCGTATGCGAGTGTCATGGCCGCCCCCTGTGGCGGCCATCTCGGTTGATTGCGGCTCAGCGGCTCACCGCACCGAGATCACCTGCACAAGGCCGGTGATGACACTGAGGGAATTGCCATGGGCTGTCGCGTTGCCCAAGCGGGGTGGGGCGACACTTGCTTTCCTCCGCCAGCTCATGCTGCATGTGCGGAGAGTGACGCGCGGAGAGCATGATCATGGTCAGGCAACTCGTTTTCGGTTTCATTGCGGGCGCGCTGGCTGTGCTCGTGTTTCATCAAGGCATGGTGCTCGTGCTGCACCTTGCGGGACAAGCGCCGCGCTTTCCCTGGTCGATCGCCCCGATAGCGCCTTGGGCCGTGCCGACCATCGTCAACCAGATGTTCTGGGGCGGCTTGTGGGGTGTCGGTTTTGCCTTCATCGGAAGCCGCATTCCTCTTGGCGGTGATCTTGTCCGCGGCGCGATCTTTGGCTTGCTCGGACCTTGGCTGCTGGGCAACGGCATCCTCGTGCCGCTGTTCAAAGGCGGCACTTATCTGTGGGGCTTCAACCCGCAGAACATGTGGCGCGGCGCGCTGATCGGCGCAGCGTTCGGGTTGGGCATTGCCGTTTTCATGCGGGTTTTCAGGGGGCGGTGAATTCCGAAAGTGCCTTGCGGATGGGTTTTTCACACGTCGGTATTTTGCCACAATCTGCATTGACCCCAATTGCATAATTGGTTATTTAGTCAGCCGAGTATTGAGGTTGCCGTAAAGGATTATACGATGAATCGATTAGTATTATTTGCGGTGGCGTCTTTCTTTGTTCCTCTATCGCAGAGTGCGGTCGCGCAGCAGGCATGTCCTGATGCCGGCTTTCAATTCAGGGCAGGTGTTCCACAGTCGAACGGGCGGATTACAGCCATTGCTAGTGCGGCCTGTCAGGTGGCGATCCGTGTAAGTGGGCAAACGGCGATAAGTTCCATCGGGGTCACCCGCGCCGCGCGCAATGGTTCGGCCAGCGCAACAGGATCATCGGTGGTCTACCAGCCACGCGGCGGATTCCGGGGGACGGATACATTTGTCATGAAGGTCGACTGGACCAACAACGCGGGCGCACACAGCGCACTGGTGAATTTCACAGTCACAGTGCCATAGCGGTCTTGGTCAACCCGTCACCTCAAACCAACCCCACAGCCCGGCATCAAAGCGCTCGATCACGCCGGATGAGATCAGCCACTTGCCGGGGTTCTCAGTGCGGAAGGCGAAGCGTAGGGTTTTGCCTTCGGGGATTTGGGCGTTGTCGGTCCAGTAGGGTTCCCAGCCATCGTCGAGCGGGTGGAGCAGGCGCGTTACGTGGCCATGCAGGTGGATCACCTGCGTCCAGATGGTCTTGTTGGTCACTGCCAGAACCACCGGCTTGCCGCGTGGCACGCTGAACAGCGGCTTGGCACCGATGCTGCCGGGGGCACCATTGACGCGCCACGGCTTGTCGAGGTCGATGCCTGTGAGGTCCAGCTTGCCATCCGCTCCGGCCTTTGCCCCGCCTTCGATGATCATCTCCGCGCGGTGCGCATCCTGCAGGCGCACGGCGGCGGGCAAGAGCTTGTTCTCGGCCACCGGGCCGATGGGCGGCAGGGCAGGGCGGCCAATTTGCCGGTCGGTGGCCGTCAGCATCACCAGTGGCACGCCGCCGCCCAGTTGGGCGATAACCGAGCCGACCGCGCCAGCTTCGGCAGGCACATCGATGAGCAGATCGTAGCGTGTGCCGGGTGCAAACGGCAGCGCCGCGCGCAAGGGCTCGAAACTGTCGGTCGGTTGGCCGTCGACCGCGATCACGTAAGGCCGCATGCCGTCGAAGCGCAGGCGCATGAGCCGGGCATTGCAGGCGGAAATGAGCCTGAGGCGCACTCGCGCGCCTTGCGCCACAGGGATGCGCTCAGGGGCGGAGCGGCCGTTGACGGTGATCCAGCTGCCAAGCCGCCCTGCCGCAGCATGGGCCGTTCCGCGCTCGAACGGCGCAACCTTGTTGTCATCTGTGAGCAGCCAGTCATCGACCACCACGACAATGTCGAGATCGACCGGCGGCGGGTTAGCTTCCTCTACGATCAGCGCGCCGAACAGACCGCGATCCTGCGCCGGGCCTGAATTACCGAGCATGACCGGGCGCCAGAACAAGGTGCCCGGATCAGGCGGGGTCAGCCGGTATTCGTATGAGCCGCCCGGCGCGATGGGATCCTGTGAAAAGCTGCCGATGCCATCCATGGCGGCCTGCCCGCGCAAGCCTTGCCAATGCAACGCCAGCGGCTGGTCGGTGCGGTTGTTGACGGTAACAAGGGCCGTGTCGCCAAGCTTGATCCGCATCGGACGCGCCGGGACCATGCCGTCTGTGGCCCAGACATCAAAATCAACCGGCGGTGTCGGTCGTAATCGGGCCCTGGCCGGTGCCAGATTGAGCGTGTGCCGAACCTCGCGTGGGCCGGTTTGGGCTTCTGCGGTTGGTGCTGCGCGCTGTGTCGGGCGCGGCTGGGCCACGACCGGGGAGGCGGCCAGCGCAGCGATGCCTGCAATGGCTGTGCGGCGGCTGACGATCCGAGAGGCGTGATGCTTGGCCATGCCGCTCCATCGCATGCCGCCGCGGCATTGCTCAAGTGGCAAGGTTGATGTGACCTGCATTGTCAGGCGCGATCTGTCTGATCATCGGCAACTGCGTGTTGCGCAATCGCACTGGACAAATCCATGTGCAAACATCAATGCGCAAACAATCACGCATCATGTCCGGAATGGCGGCGCGGTTCGGTTTTGCACTCCGATCACGAACGCGTTACAGATATTGCGAGGTTTAGATCAAGCACAGCAGGGGCATACCGTGAATCACTACATTGCGCGCATTCCGATGAGCCTCGCTGTGCCCGAACAGATGCACTGGGCCATCAAGGACGTGCTGGAGGGCGAGTACGAAGCTGGCTATGACGGGGTAGGCCTCGATATTCTCGACGTCGGTGCCAATGTCGGCTCGTTCGCGCTCTGGGCCACGGCGCGCTGGCCGGGCAGCGTGGTGACTTCTTACGAGCCACATCCCGGCACATTCGAATTCCTCAAGCGCAACACTCACCTCCGCCGCGACATCAAGCCGGTGAATGCCGCACTGTTTCCTGGCGGGCTGAAAACAGCGACATTCATGAGCCGCTTTGCTGGCGACGGCGAGTCTGGTCTCGCAGCATATGCTGGCGATACGTTTGTGGTTGGCGCTCAGGTGCAGTCTTACGAAGTCATGGTGGTCGATCCCGCCAGTCTGCCATCGCCCGACATCGTCAAGATCGACATCGAGGGCGGGGAGGGTGATGTGCTTGACCATGTCGACTTGTCGAAAACCTCGCTCGTGCTGCTCGAATATCAGAACCGCAAGAATCGCCTCCAGCTGGAAGAGCGGCTGAGAAGCGACTTCGAACTTGTGAACACGCTGGAGTATTCGTGGGATCCATTGCTGGATCAGGAATGCTACCGCTCCGAGCTCGTTGGCGACGTCTATGGGCGCATGTTCGCCGCACGCAAGGGCATCACTAGGATGCGCAAGATGGTCGCAGGCTGAGCAACAAAAAAGCCATTGGCAACACGGTCTCTGCTGTTTTCGGCAAAAAATGCTTATAATGTGGCGCAATCAGCCATTTTTCGCCGTATGTCGTTCACGAAGCCTTTAATCTCCTTCCGCTACGGTCGGCATGGTCGGATCGTGGGGACAACCGGATGTTTCAGACGAGCTATGAGCGTCCGCGCAAGGCCGTCCGCGTCAGCCTGATAATGACCGGCAAGGCTGCCACCGAAGGCAATCTGATGATCCTTCAGGATGAGACGGTGGTGAAGGCCCTCAATGGCACCGACCAGTTCCTGATTTTCGAGACCGACCGGCGCGAGCGGCGGTTCATCGCCAAAAGTGCCATCGAAAGCGTGTCCGAGGTCGAGGTTTTGCACTCCGGACAAGCCAAACAAGAGGATAGCCGCCTCGCAGGCCGTTTTGCCTCGTTGGATCCGCATGTGCTGCTGGGTATTCCGGAAGACGCCTCGCCCGAAATGGCGCGCGAGGCCTATCATACGCTGGCACGCGATTTCCATTCGGACCGCCTCGCGTCGCTGGGCCTCCATCGCGAACTCACGGCCTATGCCGACGAGGTGCTGAAGCGCGTCAACATGGCCCACAGCAGCCTGCAACGCGCGGCCCGGGCTGCGGCCTGAGCCAACGTATTCCGTTCTGCCCCATTTTTTTGCTGCACTCTTTGCAAGTCCTGCTATACGGGCGCAAATCCGTCGTCGGCTGATGGCTTAACGGTACGGTTTGGCTCTGCGGGCGTGGCGGAATTGGTAGACGCTGTGGATTTAGGTTCCACCGCCGCAAGGTGTGGGGGTTCGAGTCCCTCCGCCCGCACCAGCCACCGTCACCATTTTGCCATGTCGTGCCTGTCGTCGGTTTTGGCAGTTTTGGCAGTTTTGGCAGTCTTCGACCGTCAGTTTTCGAAAAGAATGGACCAGCACCATGCAGGTGACAGAAACCCTCTCCGCGGGCCTCAAGCGCGAATTCAAGGTGGTTCTCACCGCCGCAGACCTCGAAATCCGGCTGGTCGACGGCCTTCATGGCCTGAAGGACAAGGTCAAGATCAACGGTTTTCGTCCCGGCAAGGTGCCGCCTGGCTACCTGCGCAAGATGTATGGCCGCTCGGTCATGAACGACGTGCTGCAAAATGCCGTCAATGAAGCCAACACCAAGATTTCCACGGACAATGCGCTGCGCTTCGCCATGGAGCCGAAGGTGCGCTTTCCGGAAAACAAGGAGGAGATTGAAGCTGCCCTCGATGCCAAGGGTGACCTCGCCTTCACTGTGGCAGTCGAGGTCTTGCCGAAGATCGAGATGGCTGACCACTCCGGCGTCTCACTGACGAAGCTTGTCGCAGACGCACCCGACTCCGATGTCGATGCTGCGCTGGAGCGCATGGCTGGTCAGAACCGCACCTTCACGAGCAAGGGCGAAGCCGCCGTCGCGGAAAACGGCGACAAACTCGTGATCGACTTTGTCGGCTCTATCAATGGTGTGAATTTTGACGGTGGGACCGGTCAGGGCATCGACCTCGTGCTTGGCTCCAACTCGTTTATTCCGGGCTTTGAAGCCCAGATGGTTGGTGCAAAGGTCGGTGAGAATCGCACCGTGAATGTAGCTTTCCCGGAAAACTACGGCTCGGAAGCCCTTGCAGGCAAACCCGCTTCTTTCGAGGTGACGGCCACTGACATTCAGGCACCCGATGCGGTCAAGATCGACGAGGACCTCGCCAAGGCATTCGGCATGGAAAGCCTTGATGCGCTGAAATCGGCAGTCAAGGCCCAGCTCCAGCGCGAGATGGACGCCCAATCCCGCCGCAAGCTGAAGAAGACCCTCCTCGACGCTCTCGATACGAAATACACCTTCGAGCTGCCGCCCACGCTCGTGGAGCAGGAGTTCAACAATGTCTGGTCTCAGGTCGAGGCCGACATGAAAGAGGCAAACAAGAGCTTTGCCGACGAGGACACGACCGAGGAAGCGGCCCGCGCCGACTATCTGAAGATTGCCGAGCGCCGCGTGCGCTTGGGTCTCGTGCTGGCCGAAATCGGTGATAGTGCCAAGATCCAGATTTCAGATGAAGAAGTCACGCAGGCCCTGATTGAGCGCGCTCGCCAATATCCCGGCCAGGAAAAGCAGGTCTGGGAATTCTATCGCAAGAACCCGCAGGCACTGGCCGAATTGCGTGCCCCGATCTTTGAAGAAAAGGTCGTCGACCATCTCATCGGCCAGATGAAGGTCGAGGAGAGCAAGGTCACCCGTGACGCGCTCTTCGCCGATGAGGACGCCCCTGCTACTGAAGCAGAGGCCGAAGCCAAGCCGACAAAGGCGAAAGCCAAGAAAGAAGCTGACTGAAAGAAAAAAGCTGACTGACAAGCTTTGCTTGGTGCCAGTCTTGATCTGAACACGGCGGGGAGACCCGCCGTTTTTTATTGGCGAAGGGGTGCCTCCATCCAACAGTCAGGCATCGACCGTGTCTCGTTACGCGCAAAATTCCGGAAAAGTGACTATCGTGTGTCGAAATAACGCTTTTCCAAAAGTGAAATGTGTAAAAACCTGTATTAAATTCTGAATAAAGAAATAAAAATCGAGCATGATATTAATTTTAGCAAAATTATACCCAATTTATTTTAGCGCAAAATCAAGTAATGTCATGAATTATTGCCTGATATTTGATATGATCTCTCGTTCGTTGTTCTGTCGTCGATCCACTTGTATTTGATCAAGAATTGAGTATCTTGCGTCAATGGCCGCTACAAGAGCGCTTGGCTTCAGTGGTCTCCTTGCTTTCGGAGTCATCTGGAAGTTCGCGGCTACGATAGTGAACAGGTTGGCGCACCACATGTTTTTTGGCTCAGGCAGATCACCGGACTACGGCGGCACCTCTCCAGTGCGACGAGCGTTCCGCGCAACGCGCAGCGAGTGGCTGCACATCGGCGTGTTTTCGGCGGCCGTCAACATCCTGATGCTGACCGGATCGATCTACATGTTGCAGATTTATGACCGCGTTCTCTCCGGCAGGTCGCTGGAAACGCTGCTCTGGCTGTCGTTGATCGTGCTGGTCGCATTCATGCTTCAAGGCGCACTTGATGGCGTTCGCCTCAGGATGCTGGGCCGTGTCGGCGCGAGCTTTGACGAGGCTCTGTCATCGCAAGTGGCGCGTGCAACCGTGATTTTGCCTCTGCGTGGTGCGAGCCCGTCAGAATCGATGCAGCCGGTGCGTGATCTGGATACGGTGCGATCGTTTTTGTCGAGCCTTGGGCCGACCGCCCTTCTCGACATGCCGTTCGTGCCGATCTTCCTTGCCGGGTGCTTCATCCTTCACCCTTGGGTTGGCTGGTTCTCCGTCGGCGGAGCACTGATAGTGGTAGCACTGACCCTCCTGACCGAACGGGTCAGCAAGGAACCTTCAAAGGCGATGGCGAGCAGCGCTGCGCATCGGCAGGTTCTGGCTGAAGCCGGGCGGCGCAACGCTGAGGCCGTCGCCGCGCTTGGCATGACCAGTGCGTATGTGGACCGTTTCAATGCCGCCCACTCGAAGCACATACACGATCACCTCAATCTCAACGAAACAACCGCGCGCATCAGCACGGCTGCAAAGATTGCCCGCTCGGTGTTGCAGTCCGCCATCCTCGGCCTGGGTGCCTGGCTCGTCATTCGCGGCGAGATGAGCGGCGGTGCAATGATCGCCGCTTCCATCATGATGAGCAGGGCGCTTGCGCCTATCGAGCTGGCGGTCGCCAATTGGCGAGGTTTCGTGGCTGCACGGCAGGGCGGGCAGCGCCTCAATATTGCGCTGGCCCATGTCGACGACAGGACCAAGGCAGTCGATCTGCCGATGCCACGTCGTGACCTCGTGGTTTCCGAGCTGGCAGTGGCAGTCCCCAACACCCAGCGCGTGCTGATCCAGAACCTGTCACTCAGCCTGAAGGCTGGCCAGGTCCTCGGGCTTGTTGGTCCTTCTGGCTCGGGCAAGTCGACCCTGGCGCGGGCGATGACCGGCATCTGGCCACCCGCCCACGGCACGATCCGCCTCGATGGCGCGAAAATCGAGCAATGGAGCCGCGAGGCGCTCGGCAGATCCATCGGCTACCTGCCTCAGGATGTCGAGCTGTTCGATGGAACAGTTGCCGATAACATCGCGCGCTTCGATCCGGCCAGGACCAGCGAGGGCGTGATGGAAGCCGCACACGCTGCGGGCGCGGACCAGATGATACGTGAATTGCCGGCAGGTTATGACACGGTGATTGGCGACCGTGGCGCTGTCTTGTCCGGCGGCCAGCGCCAGCGCCTTGCCTTGGCGCGCGCGCTTTATGGCAAGCCTTTTCTCGTCGTCCTCGATGAGCCCAATGCGAGCCTCGATACCGATGGTGACGATGCGCTGACCGGGGCCATCCTGGGCGTCAAGGCACGCGGCGGCATCGTCGTCGTGATCACCCATCGCCAGTCAGGAGTGGCGGCGGCAGACATGCTGGGTGCCATGGAACAGGGCAGGCTCTGGGCGATCGGCCCGCGCGACGAGGTCATGCAGAAAATTGCACAGGCCCACAAAGCCAAGCGTGCAGCATCCACGCCGCTCAAGCAGGTCTGGCCGGCCGCCTACCGCTCGCCGTTGCACGGCACCGGGCAGCCCCCGAAGACGACAGAGGGTGCGCCATGAACATTCAGGTGCCGGTTCAAACACTTGAGGCCAGCAAGCTTGATCGGCCTGGGTTGCCGCCCGCCAAAGAGCGCGCGCAGCGCAGCCATCGGGCCATCGCCCGTCGGTCCAGATGGTTCGGTTACACAGTCTTGGCCCTGTTCCTCGGCACATTCGGTGCGTGGAGCGCTTTTGCCACGATCGGTGGTGCGGTGATCGCGCCCGCGATCTTCGTGGTCGACAGCAACAGCAAGAAGGTCCAGCACCAGACCGGCGGCATCGTGGGCGAACTCCGGATCCGTGAGGGTGACCAGGTCTCGGCCGGCGACCTCCTCATCCGCCTAGATGACACCGTTGCAAGGGCAAACCTGCAGATCATCACACGCCAGCAGGATGAAATGGCGGCAAGGACGGCACGGCTCGAAGCCGAGCGGGACCAGTTTTCGGTGCTCCAGATGCCCGCTTCGCTTGGCACCCGGCTGGCTGAGCCCGAGATCGCGGCGCTCATGTCCGATGAAACGAGACTGTTCACCATCCGGGCGTCGGCCCGTGACGGCGTTCGTTCCCAGCTCCAGAAAAGGGTCGGGCAACTCCGTTCGGAAATCGCCGGATACAGCGGACAGCGCGATGCCAAGATCAAGGAGCACGAACTGATCCAGCGCGATCTTGTCGGCGTCAGGTCGCTCTATCGCCAAAACCTCGTCCAGATATCGCGTCTGTCGCAACTTGAGCGAGAAGCGGCTTCCCTTGAGGGCGTACGCGGGCAACTCACGGCCCAGATGGCTCAGGCCGAAGGCAAGATTGCCGAGATCGAGTTGCAGATCCTCCAGGTAGTCGAGGATCTTCGCGCCGAAGCGATGAAGGAACTCCGCGAGATACAGGCACGTTCCGGCGAGTTGACCGAGCGCAAGGTCGCAGCCGAAGATCAGATGAAACGGGTCGACATTCGCGCGCCCGTCTCTGGTTATGTCCACCAGATGCAGACCCACACCGTCGGTGGCGTCATCAGCGCGGCCGAGCCGGCCATGATGATCGTGCCGTCGGGCGAGGCGTTGCAACTCGAGGCACGCGTTGCGACGCCTGACTACGATCAGGTCAGCCTTGGCCAGACAGTGCTGGTGCGCCTGCATGCCTTCAACCAGCGAACGACGCCGGAACTTAACGGCATCGTCAACCGGATGTCGGCAGATGTCACGCGCGAGCAGCAGACCGGGCAGACGTTCTTCAACATTCGCGTGTCGCTGCCTCCGGCGGAACTCGAACGGATCGCGCCCATGAAGGTCGCGGCTGGCATGACAGCAGATGTGTACTTGCAGACCGGTGGTCGCACGCCGTTCAGTTACCTTGTCAGACCCATCACCGACCAGTTCGCCAAGGCATTTCGCGAACGGTGATGGACTTGGAAAAGTGACGCTGCTTCGCCCGGTGATTCGTCCGGTGACTGGAGCAAACCGAACCCTGAAGAATCCAGGTCGGAATGGCAGTGGCAAGAACGACAAAAAGCCGGCTATCATCGCGCCGGAAAGACGTGACTTGACACGCAACACGCAGTGTTGACGTCGCAGTCATCTTCGGTCTCCGCTTCTTTGCTCGGCATTGAAAGCGCGACGCTCATTTTGTGCTGACCTTTCAAATTATACCAACGGCTATCGAGTTTGACCGATAGTTTCGTTGGCAAGCGCGACCGCGCGCCCGAGCCGGTGCGAGGAATTCATCATCTTTGACGGGTCAAAGATGATGACCTCTGGTATTTCCGGATTGGCAACGGCGCCGGATTGAGATCGGTTCCATCCCGACGCAGGGTGACGCGTACCCTAGAGCCTTGCGCACAAAAGTGGGTACCGGTTTTGTGAGTACGCAATGCTCTATCTTATTATGATCGATCATCTTTCTGCATTGAGATGGATTACATCTCAATGCAGGATGATCTAGCAGGCCGCTGAAAAACTCTCCCCGGATTTTCGGTTTTGTGATTCACTCGCTTTGCGGGTTTGGAGTGATTTGCGATGCGCGGACGGGATGATCGGGTTGAGGGAATGTTCAGCTATATCCGGCTGGAGGAGCGT
>JBOFFB010000741.1:0-2500 GCA_051648385.1 Allobosea sp. | reverse complement strand
AGGTTGCGGAACATGTGCTCGTTGAGACATTCGTCGCGGAAGCGACCATTCAGGCTCTCGACGAACCCGTTCTGCATCGGCTTGCCTGGCGCGATGTAATGCCACGCGACCTGGCTATCCTCCTGCCATTGCAGGATTGCCCGCGATGTCAGCTCGGTGCCGTTGTCGCTGACGACCATGAGTGGCCGGCCGCGGAGGGCGATGAGGGCATCGAGTTCGCGGGCGACCCGCTGGCCGGAGAGCGACGTGTCGACGACGAGTGCCAGGCATTCGCGGGTGAAGTCGTCGACCACGACCAGCACACGAAAGCGCCGTCCGTCGACCAACTGGTCGGCGACGAAGTCGAGGCTCCAGCGCTGGTTCGGGCCCTGTGGCATGGCCATCGGCGCCCGCGTTCCGAGCGCGCGCTTGCGCCCGCCACGCCGGCGTACCGTCAGCCGCTCCTCACGATAGAGCCGGAACAGCTTCTTATGGTTCAGCGCGACGCCCTCCCGCCGCAGCAGGATGTGCAGGCGCCTGTAGCCGAACCGCCGCCGCTGACCCGCCAGGGTCTTCAGGCGCTCGCGTATCCTCGCATCGTCGGACCGACGCGAGGCATAGCGATAGGTCTTCGGATCAAGCCCGATCAGGCTGCACGCCCGACGCTGCGAGTAGCTCTTCTCTTCGATGGCCCAGGTCACGAACGCTCTCCGCGATCCGGGCTTCAGAAGTTTTTTCCAAGCGCCTCGCGCAACGTCGCGACGTCGAGCATCGACTCCGCCAGCAGCTTCTTGAGCTTCCGGTTCTCGTCGTCGAGCGCCTTCAGCCGACGGGCGTCCGATACTTCCATCCCACCATAGCGATTGCGCCAATTGTAGAGCGTCGCATCGCTGATCCCGTGCTTGCGGCACAGATCCGCTACCGCAATCCCGGCCTGGTGCTCCTTCAGCACCGCAATGATCTGCTCTTCGCTAAACCGGCTCTTCTTCATCTCCGTCTCCTTTCGACGGAGTCCAATTCAAACCGAGGGCGCTTCAGGGGGCAACGTCACTCCCGATCCATCCCGTCGAGAACCGCCGCCAGCGACAAAAGCCTGCGGCTCTGGTTGGCGTGCCTCGACCCAGCCGCGAGCCGCCGCAGGTCAAAGACAGAATAGTCCGTCCGAAGCTTCACCGCAGCAGCCATGGCACGAATCCTCCTCGCGCCCATGGAATCCGCGAAACGAGCCGCCGAAAAGACCCAGTGAGACCGCTTCGGTGGCCGTTGGTATCAGCCGCACAAGGCCGTGGCCTGAGAACACCGCTTACAGCAAAACCGTGATCGCCTGCGTTTTCCAAGCGATCTGACCGACCGGGAATGGGCTGCCGTCGCGCCGCTTTGTGATCTGTCGTCTTCCCGCATTGGGATGAATGCCATCCTGATGCGGGATGCTCTAGGCGTTGCCCGGCCCCCAGGCCTTTACATCGCCATAGGCTTCCGGAAAATTGACAAGGTCGTGGTGGACCAGACCGCGCACGCCGATGACCTGGTGCCGATGGCTTCCATCGGCATGGAACTCATGCGCCAGATAGCCGACCATCTTGGCCCCGTATCCCGGCTGCCATGGATCACTCAGCACAAACGACGTTGCGGGTGCCCACAGGTGGCGGCTGCCGCCCATCATGCTGTCGCGGTATTGATGGACATGGCCGCAGCAGACCAGCGCTGGCACCGCGCCGCCTAGCAGGCCGGTTAGATGCCGCCTCGGGCTCGACGTCATGAAGCGGTTGCTCGTCAGGTCCTCGTCGTAGCTGAGATCAGCCAATGGCTTGTGGAGGAAGACGGCAAGTGAGCGGCCCGCCAGCGAAGCGCCTGCCTCTCTGATCAGATCATCTTGTTGCGTGCCGTCAATATCAAGCCCGAGTGTGAGGGCGTTGAGACCGAGAATCCGCCAACCCGGAATGTCCAGGCTCCAGATATCCGGTCCGATGATGCGCTGGTAGCGCGCCAGCCGTTCGGTGCTCACCGGTTGGCGTCGTGCCACATCAAGGTGGTCGCCGACATCATGGTTTCCCGGCAACATGCAGCATTCAAGACCCAGAGCGGTGTGGGCCACGAGCGCCTCATGCAGATCGGCGTCATGGTCCGCGCCGTCGAGCGCCAGATCACCCGTATTGATGACAAGGTCAGGCCTGGTGCTGCGCAGGTGCTCAGCGACCAGATCAAAGTTGCTGCGGAAATATGGCTTTGCGGGCGACAGGTGCGTGTCGGAAATCTGGACGATGCGTGTGATCATGGTGTCAGTCCGATGTCATGAAGAAGTGAGACGCCCGATGATCGGGCGTCTCACCAGCACGTGTCACAAACGGTTCAACCTTGCTTCGGGATGAGCTTGCGCACTTCCGTCGCCATGTCGGCCAGAACGGCCTCGGGCGTGGCCTTCTGCTCGACGATGCGGGCCAGGTTGTCGACCATGACCTGCGTGACGCGCACCGAGTTCTGGCCCGGGAACGCGTACCATGGCACCATCAGGTGGACCTGC
>JBOFFB010000740.1:0-5101 GCA_051648385.1 Allobosea sp. | reverse complement strand
GGGGCATTCCCGCCCTGCCTGATCAACGCCTATCGCGGCGCGCGCTTTGTCGAGCCGCGCCTGATCGAGGCGGCGCGCATGCTCGGCACCGGCAACACCCGCACCATCCTCGAAATCCTGCTGCCTGCCGCAACACCGTCGATCGTCTCTGGCTTGCGCGTCTCGGCCGGCCTCGGCTGGCAAAGTCTCGTCGGCGCGGAGTTGATCGTCGCCGCGGCCGGGGTCGGATTCATGATGGTGCAGGCTCAGGCGAACGTTGCGACGCCGACCGTGATGGCTGGCATGGTGGCCATCGGCATCGTCGGCATGATCATCGACGTCTTGCTCCGGCAGGGCGAGGGCTGGCTGCGCCGCCGCCGTGGCCTCGAAGCTTAGGAGACAAACATGGGCTCAATCCGCTTCGACAAGGTCGACAAGGTCTTTGGGCCAAACACGGGCGGTGTCAAAGCGCTCGACAACATCAATCTCGAGATCGGCGAGAAGGAATTCGTCGCCATCGTCGGCCCGTCCGGTTGCGGCAAGACCACCTGCCTGCGCATGGTCGCGGGCTTCGAGGCTCCCAGCGCTGGCATTGTCAGCGTCAGCGGCAAGCCAGTGATTGCGCCGGGGCCTGATCGTGCCGTGGTGTTCCAGCAGTTCGCGCTATTCCCGTGGAAGACCGTGCGCGAGAACATCGAGCTTGGCTTGCGCAACAAGAACTTGCCATCTGCAGAGCGGGCTGATCTGGTCGCCAGCGCGCTCAAGCTCATGAACCTTGAAAGCCATGCGGCAGCCTTCCCGCATCAGCTGTCGGGCGGCATGCAGCAGCGCGTCGCCATCGCCCGCGCCTACGTGCTCGACCCTGATGTGCTCCTGATGGACGAGCCGTTCGGCGCGCTCGACGCCCAGACCCGCGTCGTGATGCAGGAGGAACTTGTCCGTCTCGCCCGCGTCAACCCACGCACCGTGCTGTTCATCACGCACGCTGTGGAAGAGGCGGTCTATCTCGCCGACCGTGTTGCGATCATGACGCGCCGTCCGGGCCGCATCAAGGAAGTGCTCGACATCCGTGCCATCCGCCAAGCTGAGAACTGGGACAGGCACCAGCGCATCGAGGACGTGATGGATCTTGAATCCTTCGTCCACCTGCGCACCCAGATCTGGAAATCACTGCGCGAGGAGAAGGGCGCAAATGTCGTCTGACGCTCCTGATTTGAAGCATCTGGCACGCCTGCCAAAACTGATGCGCGACCTGACCGAGCCGGAGCCGATTCCGGCGGCGGGTATGGCGCGCGCGCTTGAGCTGATGCAGTCAGGCCGCCTGTTCCGCTATGGCGAGATGGGTGCTGACCAGGCTGATGCGTCCTTGCTGGAGCAGGAGTTCGCGGCCTTCGTCGGGCGGCGCTATTGCATCGCGGTCAACTCCGGCGGTGCGGCGATTTTCCTCAGCCTGAAAGTGCTTGATGTGCAGCCGGGTGATCCGGTGCTGGTGAACGGCTTCACGCTTGCACCCGTGCCCGGTGCCATTGCCCATGCGGGTGCCGTGCCGGTCATCGTCGAGATCGGGCAGGATTACTGCATCGATGTCGATGACCTCCGCGCCAAGGCACTGGCCTCGGGCGCGAAGGTGCTGCTGCTTTCGCACATGCGCGGCCACATCGCCGATATGGATGCTGTGATGGCCGCTTGCCGCGAGCTTGACCTCAAGCTTGTCGAGGACTGCGCCCATTCGCTCTGCGCTGCCTGGCGCGGCCAGACCATCGGCACTTTCGGTTCAATCGGTGCCTTCAGCGCCCAGACCTACAAGCATCTCAACGCGGGCGAGGGCGGCTTCCTCGTGCTGGATGATGCGGATATGGCCGCGCGCGCCATCCTGCATGCCGGGAGCTACATGCTGCATGCCCAGCACCTCAGCACGCCTGGCCCGGAAGTCATGGCGCGCTGGTCTGAGCAGACCGCGAATTTCAGCATGCGGATGACGGCGCTGGCCGCCGCGATGCTGCGCCCGCAATTAGCCGAATTGCCCCGCCGCGCGGCGCGCTGGAACGAAATCCATGACCGGATCAGCACCCGCCTTGCCCGCTCGCAGCAGGTGCGCTTGCCAGAGCGCAGCCCCCATGTGCGCTACTCCGCGACCTCCGTGCAATTCTCGTTGCAGGGCCTCTCGGCTGACGAGATCGGTGATGTGCTGAGCCACTGCAAGACACGCGGGCTGCCAGTGAAATGGTTTGGCGCAGCACACCAGATCGGTTTCACCAGTGCGCCGCGCCACTGGCGTTATGCGGGCGATCAGGGCAGCCTCGCGCAAACACACGCTGTGCTGGCTGGGCTGTGCGACATCCGCACCCCCGTCACATTGACAGATGAGGAATGCGACCTTGTGGGCGACATCGTCTGCTGGGCCATCGATGCCGTGGTTTCAGCCGAGGCTGGCCACGGCGCAACGGAAACCACCGCCAAAAGGCGGGCGGCTGGATGACAACAGAAAAACTGTACCAATCCACCAACACCAAGGGAGAGACCATCATGAAGAAACTTCTTGCAGGCATTGCGGTTGCGGCGTCGCTCATGGGCGCGGCCCCCGCCAGTGCCCAGACGCCAACGCCGATCGGCGTCAGCTACCAGCCATCGCTCTATTGGGCGCTGCCGTTCCACTATGCCACCGTCAAGGGCTGGTGGAAGGATGTCGGCCTTGCTCCGAACTTCACCACATTCCCGGCCGGCGCGCCGCAGATCGCGGCAGCCCCGTCAAAGTCATGGGACGTCGGCGGCACGGGCTCGGTCCCGGCGGTGCTGGGCGCGGTGCGCTTCAACATCCTGACCATCGGCATCACCAATGATGAGTCCAAGACCAACGCCATGATGGTGCGCGGCGAGCGCTTCGATGCTGTCAAAGCCAACCCGCAGCTCCTCAAGGGCCAGCGCCTCTTGCTCACCACCAACTCGACGGTGGACTTCGCCTCGCGCAAGTGCCTCGTGAAGATGGGTCTTGCGGCCAATGACATGCAGTTCGTCAATCTGGGCCAGGCGCAGATCATCACGGCGTTGACGTCCAACAATGGCGACTTCGCAGGCGTCTGGGCCCCGAATACCTACACGCTCGAAGAACGCGCTGGTGCGAAATACCTCTGCTCTGGCGGCGATGCTGATGCCATCGTGCCGGGCGCGCTGATCGTCCGCGCCGATTTCGCCAAGGAGCGCCCGGATGATGTGGCCAAGTTCCTTGCGGTCTTCCTGCGTGGCTGGTCATGGGCCAAGGCCAACCCTGCCGAAGCACGCACCCTGGCACTTGATTTTTACAAGACGGGTGGCCTCGAAGTGTCTGCCCGCGCCATGGACCAGGAGTTTGCCCTGCGTCCGACCTTCGGCCTTGACGAGCAGCTGAAGATCATGGCCCGCGGCGCGGCTGGTTCCACGGTCGATGGCTGGTTCACCGAAATCGGCAAGTTCATCACCGAGGTCGGCACCATCCCGGCCAATCCGGATGCCAAGAGCTACGTCACGGATGATTTCCTCAAGCGCGTCGCGGCTGATGCCAAGCTGAAAGCCTTTGCCACCGAATTCGACAAGAAGTGACATCAAACTGGCGGACCGCAGCGATGCGGTCCGTTTTTCCCGAGTTGCAAGGACAGCAAGACCATGGCCATCACCCATCTCAAGCGCGCGGCGAAGACGCCCGAGACCGAGACCGACACTGCCCGCAAGGTCGTGACCGAGATGCTTGCTGCAATTGAAGCCGGCGGTGAGCAAGCCGTGCGTGACTATGCGCTCAAGCTCGACAAATGGGGCGGCGACATCGTCATGACGCCTGCCATGATCGCTGATCGCACGCAGGGCATACCGCAATCGGTCAAGGACGACATCGAATTTGCCGCCCGTCAGGTGCGCCGTTTCGCCGAAGCCCAGCGCGCCTCGGTGCAGGATTTCGCGCTGGAGATGTCGCCAGGCCTGCACGTCGGCCAGAAGCTCGTGCCGGTGAACACGGCGGGCTGCTATGTGCCCACTGGTCGCTATGCCCACATCGCCTCGGCCAACATGTCGGTCGCGACCGCCAAGGCCGCTGGCGTGAAGACGGTCGTCGCCTGTTCCGCTCCGTTCAAGGGCGAAGGCATCCACCCGCATGTGCTCTACGCCATGCAGGTTGCGGGTGCCGACATCATCATGTGCCTTGGTGGCGTGCAGGCCATCGCTGCCATGACCTATGGCCTCTTCACGGGTCAGAAGGCCGACATCATTGTCGGGCCGGGCAACAAGTTCGTGGCCGAGGCCAAGCGCATGCTGTTCGGCAAGGTTGGCATCGATGTCTTTGCCGGCCCATCCGAAGTCGCCGTCATCGCCGATGACAGCGCCGATGCATTGATTGTGGCCACCGACCTCGTCGGGCAGGCCGAGCATGGCCACGAAAGCCCAGCCTGGTTGATCACCACCTCGCGCCGCATCGCGGACGAGGTCTCGCGCCTGATGCCAGAGCTGATCGCGACCTTGCCACCGACCGCGCGCGATGCGGCCGGCGCTGCCTGGCGGGACTATGGCGAAGTCGTGCTCTGCGACAGCCGCGACGAGATGGTTAGCGTTTCGGATGAATACGCTTGCGAGCATCTGGAAGTGCACTGCACCGACCTCGACTGGTGGCACCAGAACCTCACCAATTACGGCTCGCTCTTCCTTGGTGAGGAAACGAACGTCGCCTTCGGTGACAAGGTCTCTGGCCCCAACCACATCCTGCCGACCAAGTTCGCGGCGCGTTATTCAGCTGGGCTGTCGGTGCACAAGTTTCTGAAGCCCCTGACCTGGCAGAAGATGACACGCGAGGCGTGCAAGCTGATCGCGCCTGTCTCCGCCCGCATCTCGCGAATGGAAGGCATGGAGGCGCATGCCCGCACCTCCGATGTGCGCATGGCGAAATATGCGCCCGGAACCAACGTCGACCTTGGCCAGCCGGTGGAGGCCTGATTGGCCTTCCGCCTCGGCCATCTGTTCGATCTCAGCGGGCGGACTGCGCTGATAACCGGCGGCAACAGCGGCATCGGCCTTGCGATGGCGCGGGCGCTTGGGCTCGCAGGGGCAAGTGTCGTGCTGGCGGCAAGGCGGCAGGGTGAGACTGCGGAGGCCTGCGCGGTAC
>JBOFFB010000739.1:0-2140 GCA_051648385.1 Allobosea sp. | reverse complement strand
TGGCTGTTGCCTGATCATTGTAGGCTTCGAAGCCATGCGAGCCATTGCCCTGGATGCCGCCGATCAGGGTCTCGGCGAATTCGGTGAACACGACGCGCTGGTATTCGGCCTCGTTAACCATCTTGGCGGCCTGGAACAGCTCCTCCTCCGTGCCCATGAAACCAGCCTCGGCAAGTTTCTCGACATGGAAATTGTGGTTGCGCGCCCAGATCGTGTGCATCGAGGTGAGCGTGAAGTTTTCATTCGCGCGGCCATCGCCGCCGACATAGTGATCCAGCAGATCGATGATCGGATTGGCATCGAGCAGCAAGGCATGACCGGTGTTCATGAAGTTTCCGGCCAGTTGGCGCACGGCTGCGCCATCATAGCTGTTGGTCTGGCTGTTCCACAGGGTCGGGTAATAGCCATCGATGGTGACGCCTGCCGCCGGCAGGCCGGCCCCCTTGAATACGGTGCCTGCTTCCCGGTGGTGATCCAGAAGTTCGCGCAGGGTCGACATCAGGTGGAACCCGGGTGCAGACGAATCTTCCGGCCCCATCAGGATGCGCGATCCGACACTACCCTGCCCGTCGCTTTCGCGCAGCAGCTGGCCGACGATGGCATTCGACCCATAGACCTGGTTCTGGTCGACATAGGGCGAGGTCTTGTTGAGATGTTCGGGGATATCCGTCGCTGACTGCAGCGGATTGGCCAGAGAGCCACGATTGAGATCGGTGAAATTGGCCGCTGTCGGCCCCGGAATATCGGCACCGTCGATGATGACCTTGCCGGCACCGCCCTTGGGCAGGAAATCGAGGCCGTGATCGAAATACTGGCCAAAGGCCATGAAGAAGATATTGGCCTCGTTGGGCGCCTTGGGCAGATCGGCTTCCTGGGTGCCGAGAATGTTGGAGATCTGGCGCGCATCGAGACCGTCGAAGATCGGGTTGATCGGTCGGTTGATGATGTTGCCCTGCCCGTCGGTCACGACCCCATCGCCGTAGCGGGCATCGGTCAGACGGATGAAGGGTTGATCTGCCGCGCCGAACGCCGGATTGTCGATGTTGTTGCCGGAACCAGACAGGTCGCGGACACCACCGGCGCCTTCCGTATCGTCGTCATCGGCAAAGGCCGGAAGGCCCTTCACCAGGTTGGTGATGCCCTGAATGTCGCGGGCTGTGTATTCGAACGAACCGGTCGGGATCGTGCCACCATCCGAATTGCCGCCGCCATGCTCTTCGGTTGGCACAACCAATGTCGGCGTCTCGCCGGTAAAGGTGATGGAGTGCGTGCCACTCGTCAGCGTCTTTGTACCGTTGGCGTTATCGGTTTCCGTGTAGCTCTGCGGATCAACGCCTTCAGGAACTTCAATTTGATCCTGTGCGCGCAGGTTGCCGATGACAGTGTCCTGCCCCCCGCTGGAGCGGAAGAGAATGCGGTGGGCCGAGGCCAGTCCGGTGATGTCGACGGTGTCATCGCCGTCGGACCCATTGATGGTGATGGTGTTGAAGTTCAGGCTTGTCGGGTTGAAATTACCGATGGCAAAGACCTGGTCATTGCCCGCGCCGGTGTTAATGATAATCTCCTCGATATTATCGAGTTCGGCGATGACATTCGCGTTGGTCGTACCGCCACGGGTGATGACGATTTCGGTGTTCCCATTCAGCGGTCGCGCACCTCCGAGAGCAAGCCAGTCGGCACGGGCATAGACGCGATAGATCTCGGCCTGATTGTTTCCATTGACAATGAAGGTGTCGTTGGAGCCTGCGCCGCCATCGACAACATCCCGTCCATCGCCGATCGTTCCAAAGAACCCGGGATTCCGGATTGTCCAGGAGACCACATCGTCGCCCGCCGTTCCGACAATCGTATCGTTCAACACTGGGAGACTTGCGATGGTATTGCCAACGATTCCCGTGGGTGCAGACGTGAGCGTGGTCGCAGCTCCACTGCCATCCGTGTAGGTCACCTGGACGCGCATCAGGTTGCCGACTTGCGCAGTAACCGGCGTGAAGGCAGGTGCTGTTGCTGCTGCAATATTCGTCCAGTTGGCACCGTTGTTTGTCGACACCTGCCATTGATAGGAGAAGGCACCAAGGCCATCCGGGTCCGCGATGCTGGCTGTACTGACGGACAGTTGCTGCGTGCGTGTGGGCGTCAG
>JBOFFB010000738.1:0-16773 GCA_051648385.1 Allobosea sp. | reverse complement strand
TGACCGCCACGCACCAGCCGAACAGCCTCCTGCTTGAACTCCAGCGTGTAGCGCGCCCGCACGATTCCCGTCATGTCCGTTCCTCCAAAACTGATGATACACATTCAGCCTTGGGAGACGTTCTTCGGGGGCGAGGTCACTTTGGCCCAGTTTTGCAGGGTGTTCAACAGGTTGCTGGCCGGGCGGTAGTTGTAGCGATGACTAACTTTGGTCCGCTTTCTGGGGATCGTTTTGGCCTACAAATGGCTATTTTGGATCAGGACGAGACGACTAGCCCCGGAAAGCTTGGCCACCATCAACATCAAGCACTGTGCCGCTGACATAGCCGCAGGCAGGCGAGGCCAGGAAGGCCGTGGTCCGGGCGATCTCTTCGGGTTCGATCAGCCGATCAAATGGCAAGCCCTTCAGCATCTCTTCCCAGCGTGCCTCGTCGCCGAGCGCCGCCTTCGCCCGCGTCTTCGAGATCGTCACAATCCGGTCGGTGCGGGTTTGGGACGGGTTGATGCCGAAGACGCGCACGCCCCACGCGCTCGATTTGCCGCCGACAGCACCCGTGAACGCCATCAGCGCGGCATTGCCGGTGGCACCGCAGACATAATCGTAGCGCGGGCTGCGCCCCGCCGCCCCGATGATGTTGACGATCGCGCCGCTGCTGCGCGCCTTCATGCCCGAAAGATAGAGCTGCGTGAGGTGGATGTAGCCCATCACCTTCAGCGTCCATGCGGCTTCCCAGGCTTCCATGGTCAGATCCAGCAGACCACCACCGGGGATCGCGCCCGCATTGTTGATCAGGATATCGATGTCTGGATGGAGGGACGCGAGCCGCAAGCGCTCATCGGCCAAGGACAGGTCGGCCGCGCAGGTCTGCACCCTACCGGGCAAGCCAAGCGCTAGCGCTGCAGCATCAAGCCGCACGCTGTCCCTCGCCACAGCCACGACATGGCAGCCCTCATCGAGAAACACCCGGGCACAGGCGGCACCAATGCCTTTCGACGCTCCGGTGATGAGGACACGTTTGCCGCTTAGTCCAAGATCCATGGCTCAATCTTCCGGTTTCTGGTGGGATGTGAACCAGTCGCAGATGGCACTGCCGGTGGTGAACAGCACCTTGTCGCTGGCGGCCAGCAGGTCGAGCATCTGGACCAGCTCATCGATCCGGTGCGGGACCGCAATCAGATGCGGGTGCAAGCCGATGGCGAGCACGCGGGGATTGCTGGCGCTTTCCTCTTCGAACTGCGCCAGCGTGAAGGCCAGCCGCCGGGCCATCTCGCCCGTGGCGTGGCGCTCGATGGCGTAGATGATCGAGTCGTTGACTTCGAGATTGTAGGGCATGGCAACCAGCTCGCCATGCTGCGTGGTCATGTACGATGGCAGATCGTCGACGACCCAGTCGCAGACATAGTCGACGCCAGCCTCTTTCAGGAGATCGGGGGTCCGAAGCGTCTCGCGCAGGCCTGGCGATAGCCAGCCGCGCACGCGCTGCCCGGTAAAGCCCTCGATCTTGTCGAGGCAGGCGCGGATCAGCGGAGCCTCCGAGGTTTCGGCATGGTTCATGGCTTTCTGGTGCATGCCGTGGCCGATGAACTCCCAGCCTGCAGCCCGCATCGCAATGGCTGCTTCGGGATAGGCATCGATCACGCCCGCATTGAAGCTGGCAGAGGCTGGCAGGCCGCGCCGCTGAAACAGCTCAAGGATGCGCGGCAGGCCTGCCCGCATGCCATAGTCGGCCCACGAGAAGTTCGGCACGTCTGGCACGGTTTCGCGGCCATGCGGCGGCGTGATGATGGTGCGCGGCATGGCGTGGTCGAACTGCCAATGTTCGACGTTGACGACGAGATGAACCAGGATCGTCTTGCCTTGCATCGGCGGCAGCTTTGGCCGCGAGCTGCTCATGCGGTAAGGAATGCGGGGATTGGCCATGTGCTGTCCTAACCTGTCAGACGGCGGTCAGTGTGCGCCGCCGGAGCCGCGCATCTCGGCCATGATCAGGGCCTTGAAGCGGGTGAACTCCGCGGTGGTCAGGTCATCGATGGCGCGCGGCCTGCGCAAGGTGATTGGGATATCGCGGGTGATCTTGCCTGGGCGGGCTGTCATCACGCAGACCCTGTCTGCCAGCAGAATGGCCTCGTCAATATCATGTGTCACGAACAGCACGGTGGTCTTCAAGGTCTCCCAGACGCTGAGCAGAAGCGCCTGCATCGATAACCGCGTCTGGGCATCGAGCGCACCAAACGGCTCGTCCATCAGAAGTGCGCGCGGCTCCATCACCAGCGCCCGTGCGATGCCGACGCGCTGGCGCATGCCGCCCGAGAGCTGGACCGGCAAGGCTTCGTGGAACTTTTCAAGCCCGACAGTCTTGAGGATGGCGCGAGCGCGCGGCTCGTAGTCGGAGCGTGCGATGTCCTGCACTTTCGGCCCGAACACGACGTTCTCCCAGACATTCAACCAGGGCAGCAGGGACGCTTCCTGAAAGACCACGCCGCGATCAGGTCCGGGTTTGGCGACAGGTGCGCCATCGAAGGCGAGGTTGCCGGTGCTTGCCTTCTCGAAGCCAGCAACAAGGTTGAGCAAGGTCGACTTGCCGCAACCCGAGGGGCCCAGAAGGGCAACGAACTCGCCCTCGCCGATCTCGAAATCGACATTGTCGAGCGCCGTGACACCGCCAGCACCGCCATAGACCTTCGACACCGCCTGCAAGGAAATCGTGCCCATGTGCCGCCTAGGTGTTGAAGGATTGCAGGCGGCGCCAGGTCAGCACCCAGCGTTCGAGGCGGACGATGGCCCAGTCGGACAGGAAGCCGACAAGCCCGATCGAGACCATGTCGGCGATGACGATGTCCATGCGTCCGACATAGTACGCATCCCAGAGCACGTAGCCGAGCCCGGATTTGACGGCGACCATCTCCGAAACGATCACCGCCGTCCAGCCGATGCCAAGCCCGATCCTGAGGCCGGTGAAAATCGATGGCAGTGCGGCAGGCAACACCACGCGGCGCAGGATGTCATATTGCGAGGCACCCATCATCAGTGCTGCGCGGATCCAGTTCTTGTCGACGTCACGCGCACCTTGGGTCGTATTGATCACGATGGGGTAGAACGCGCCGATGGTGATCAGGAACACGGCACCGAAATCACTGATGCCGAACAGCGCAATCGAGATTGGCAGCCAGGCCGTGATCGGCACCGGACGCAGCCACTGGATCGTGGGGTCCACCACCGAGGCAGCCAGACGCGACCAGCCGATCAGGATGCCGAGCGGCACCCCGATCACCACGGCAAGGCAAAAGCCCTTGGCAACCCGGACCGCCGAGAAATAGACCGCCCCGCCCCATGTCCCGACATAAGGTGACAGCGTCATCGGGCCGGGTGCGCCAAAGGCCCAGACCTGCCAGGCCTTCCAGACCCGGTCCGGCGTTGGCAAGGCCCCGCCGGCCACCGCACCGTTTGTGCCGGAGAGCTGCCACAACACAATCACGGCAAGCGGCAGCATGATGGCCAGAGCCGTCTTCGATGCCTTCGCGCCGAAGAGCGAGACTGCTGAAGCCTGTGATGGAGTGTCGGGCATGGTTTGCCTTCAGGCAGGGGGCAATGAGCACCGCCGCACATGCGGCAGTGCCAGCTTCAGGTCAGCTTCTGGTGGCATTGGTCAGGAAACTGGCATCCCAGAAGCGCTCGATCTCCGCCGAGACATCACGCGGGATCACCGCCAGATCGCTGAAGGCCTTGGCCTGGCGGCTGAGCTGGGCTGGCGTCAGCACCGGGCCGAGCTTGATGACCTCGGCAATCTTGAGGGATATCTCCGCATCAAGACCTGTAAGGGTTGCCACAGCACGTGCGAACTCCGGCCTTGATGCTTCCAGCTGCTTCATCTTCGCCACATAGGCATTGACCAGATGCTGGATGGCGGCGCGCTTGGTGTTCACCGCACTGGTGCTGGCGGCAAGCATGCCAAGTTCGGCGCCGACCGAACGCGACTGGCTGTAGTCGAGATTGGTTGCAAAGGTGCCGTAGCCGCGCATCACGGGGATGGACTCGAACGGCTCCCACGTGACGATCGCGTCGACCTCGCCCTTCTCCAGAGCCTGGTTGAAGTTCGCACCACCGCCCTGGATGTTGACCGCAGTGAAGGAGTTGTACGGGATGTTCTTTTCGACAAGTGTCGCGGCAAACTGGAACCAGACGGCGGAACCTGGCGCAATGGCGATCTTCTTGCCGCGGATGTCCTCCCAGGTGTTGAAGGTCTTGCCCTTGCCGGCGATGACGTATTTCGGCGAGGAACCGACGCCCATGATCCCGACCATGCTGGTGGAGCCGTTGGCCAGCGAAATTGCGAGGTCAGCTGGCCCGACCGACGCGACATCGAGCGACCCTGCCAGCAACGCTGTGCGGGCGTCTGCATAACGCGCGAACTCGACGAGCTTGAGGTCGACGCCTTGCGCCTTCAGGGCGTCGGCAATCAGGATCATCGGGGCCAGATGCCCGACCTTCTGATAGCCAACCGTCAGTGTGACCGGAGCGGGTTGTGCATTCGCAGGAGCGCCGAGGGAGCCTGCGATTGCGAACGCGGCCATGCCGCAGATCAGATGCCGACGCTTCATTGTCTTCTCCTGTGTTGTGCCGGGGGACGCACCGCCCGTGCGGTTTCTGGTTCAATCGGAAAACATCACCGGCCCCGGAAAATCGGAGCGCGTTTCTCAGCAAAGGCCCGTTGGCCTTCCTTGTAATCGTCGCTGGCAAAACACAGGCCAACCATGGCCTCTGCGGCAGCCATGTCCCTGTCACGGTCAGGCCTCGCCAGTTCGCGCAGTGTGCGCTTGACGGCCTGCATTGTCAGCGGGGCATTGCTGGCCATCGCCCGGACATAGTCCGAAGCCTCCTGCGCAAAATCCTCGCGCGGCCAGCTCAGGTTGACAATGCCGTAGCGAAGCGCGTCGGCCTTGGCCAGGACACGGGCGCTCAGCAGGAGGTCCGCCACACCCGCCATCCCGATCCTGGCAACCAGATTGGCGATCGAGTCAGCCTCATAGCCAAGGCCAAGCCGCGCGGCGGGAATGCGGAACCGGGAGTCATCCGATGCGAGCCTCAGGTCGCAGCACATCGCAAGTCCGAACCCGCCGCCGAAGCAAATGCCCCTGATCAGCGCCACGGTGGGTTTCCTGGCACACACCAGGGCGCTGTTGGCCCCAGCCACCGCAGTGCTGTAGGCCGCGACAGCCGCCGCGCCGGTGCGGACCGCGCCGAACTCCGAGATGTCTGCCCCTGCGCAGAAGGCCTTGTCGCCATCGCCAGACAACACGATGAGGCGCACGTCGGCATCAGCATCGGCGCGCGCCAGCACAGTCGGCATTTCCGTCCACATTGCCAGCGTCATGGCATTCATGCGGGCGGGCTGGACCAGCGTGACATGGGCAACGCCACCTTCGGCATGGTAGCGGATGTGGGGTATGCCGTCAGACATCGTCACACTACCCCCGCTTGCTGCAAGGCATCGATACCCTCGACCGAGTATCCTGCCTCGGTGAGAATATCCGCAGTCTGTGCACCCTTGTCTGGCATTGCCGCCGTGATCGATGCTGGCGTCCGTGACAGCGTGATCGGCTGGCCCACCAGCGCAATCTCGCCGCGGCTGTGGTGGTGGACCCGTTCGACGATGCCAAGATGCTGCACCTGGGGATCGGCGAACACCTCATCCATGCGGTAAATCGGCCCGGCAGGCACATGGAAGCGCTCGAACAGCTCAAGCCACGCTGCCGACGTCCGGGCCAGCATGATGGGCTTGAGGATGGCGGCAAGCGCGGGACGGTTGCGCAAGCGGTCATCGTTGCTGGCAAATTCGGCGTTGTCGATCAGGTCAAGCCGAGAGATGGCCGTGCAGAACGCCTTCCACTGGCTCTCGCCGCCGACGCCGATGTTGATGAAGCCATCCTTGGTCGCCAGCACACCCATCGGCGTCGAATACGGATGATCATTGCCAGCCTGGGGCGGCACAACGTTGTCGACCAGGTAGCGTGCCGCCTGAAAATCACACAGCGCGATCTGCGATTGCAGCAGCGAAGTCTGGACCCATTGGCCTTCGCCGGACTTTTCGCGCTCAGCCAGTGCGACCAGAATGCCGATGACAGCGTTGAGGCCGGCGGTGGAGTCGGCGACTGCGGCTCCCGCCCGCATCGGTCCTTGCCCCGGTTGCCCCGTGATCCACATCAGGCCACCCATGCCCTGCGCGATCTGGTCGAAGCCCGCCCGCATCCTGTACGGACCATCTTGTCCGAAGCCGGAGATCGAAGCCAGAATGATGCGGGGATTGCGCGCCTGCAAGGTCGCGTAGTCGATGCCCATCCGGTCCTTTACGTCCGGGCGGAAGTTCTCGACCACGATGTCTGCCGTTTCGACCAGCTTCAGAAAGACCTCGCGGCCTTCGGGCAGCTTGAGATTGAGCGTCATCGAGCGCTTGTTGCGGTGCAGGTTCTGCATGTCGTAGCCGAGCCTTGGACCTGACATGCCCTCGTTGGGATCAATCCCGTCTGGCGGTTCGATCTTGATCACATCGGCACCGAAATCCGCCAGCACCCGGCAGCAGGTCGGCCCGGCCCTGACACGAGACAGATCCAGCACCTTCAGGTGCCGAAGCGCGCCGGGTGCCGGGCTGCCCGTCATGCCCGCACCCGGAAGATCAGGATCAGGTTCATGATCACAGGATGGCATCCTCGCAGTTTTCGCAATACGTCAGCCGGCTTGGCACCCTGCAATCTAGGTCTATTTCCAGAGTTTGCAAAAGGTGAATTTGGCGCAGTCTGATTTCTAATTCAGCGAATTCACTTGACCGCTATTCGGGGACCGCGCAGCGTGTCCAGCAGCAGCACCGAGGCGGGGTTTGGCTCGCCATCCCTGGCGACGACCAGATCGAGGTCGCGCAGGGCCCACGGCTCGTCCAGCGTGATCAGGCGGATGCCCAATGCCGCCGCCAAAGGGCGCAAGGCGGCCTCCGGCAAAATGCCGATGCCGAGCCTGTGGGCCGCCATCTGGCACATGACCTCGAAGCTGCGCACCTGAACGCGCAGCTTGATGACCCGCCCGAGTGCGCGGACCTGCTCGTCCACCAGCCGGTAAACTGCCGAGCCGCTGTCGAGCCCGACGAAATCCTCTTCAAGCAGCTCGGCAAGTTTGACGCTGGAACGCTCTGCGAGGCGGTGGTCCTGATGTACGACTACAGCCAGCCGGTCCTTGGCATAGCTCCAGGAGATCAGATTGCCGATCGGCGCGCCACGCACGATCACGCCGATGTCGGCGACCCTGCGCTGCACTGCCTGGATGATCTCGGCGGTAGGCCGTTCCTCGAGATCAATGCGGATACGGGGATGGCTCCGTGCAAACGTGGCAAGGTCACCGGCAAGGCACGCGACCAGCACTGAACTGGATGCAAAGACGCGCAGGCTGCCGCTGACCCCGGCGCGATGATCATCGATCGTCACAACCAGTTCGTCAGCCAGCCGCAGCACGGTCTGGGCGTAGCGGAGCGTCGTCTGGCCCGCCATCGTCGGCTCAAGGCCATGGGGCAAGCGCTTGACCAGGGCCATGCCAACCTCTTCCTCGATCTGGTGCAGCCTCCGGCTGGCTGCCGACAACGCAATGTGCAGGCGCTCGGCGGCGCGCGTCAGGCTGCGGGTCTCGCAAACGGCAACAAAAAGCCTAAGCGACGTCAGATCATGCCGGAGCATTGTGGAACCATCCCTCGATCAGCCAACCCTTGTCAGCCTGCCACAATCCTGCATTCAGTCCCACAACTGAGCGGAGCCGGACGGGCTGCATCCCATGCCATGTCGCAAAACAGCGAAACAGTCCTTGCCGCCCCGGGGCTGTTCTCCCATGCTGCATGCCGCCCGGTGGCGCGTGCCGGGCCGTTGCCTGGAACCTGAAGCTGCATATGGACCTGCACCTGTGAAAGCAGCCGATCTGTCGATGCTTCCCGCACAAGCCCAAGCCGATGCACTGGCGACCGGGACGATCTCCGCAAGGGATCTGCTTGAAGCCAGCCTTGCTCGCATCGCAGATCAAGACAGCCGGGCATCAGACACGGCCATCGGGGCCTTCTGGCATGTCGATGCGCGAGGTGCGCGGGCAGCTGCCGACACGTCCGACACACGCCGTCGTGCTGGCCACCCCGTTGGTCCGTTCGATGGGCTGACCATTGCCATCAAGGACAACGTCGATGTAGCAGGCCTGCCCGCAACCGCTGGTATTGCCGCGTACCGCGACAGGATTGCCGCGCGTGACGCGCCGCTGGTGGAGCGTTTGCGTGCAGCGGGTCTTGTCCTCATCGGCAAGACTGCGCTGGATGAAGGGGCGCTTGGTGCGACGACCGACACACCGGGGTTCGGACGCTGCCACAATCCGCTCCAGCACGGGTTCACGCCGGGCGGCTCATCGGGTGGATCGGCAGCCGCCGTGGCGGCGCGTTTCACGGCACTTGCCATCGGCACCGACACGATGGGTTCCGTACGCATCCCGGCAGCCTATTGTGGCGTCACGGGCCTCAAGCCGACTGCCGGACTGGTATCGCGCACGGGGGTGATGCAGCTGTCTTCGACGCTCGACTGTGTCGGTGTGCTTGCGCAAACTCCGCGAGATGCAGCCTGTGTGCTGGAGCTGATGGCAGGCTTTGATCAAGGCGATGCGCAATCGCGAGCAGCACCATTGGGCTGGCACGCGGCTGGGTGCGGCCGCTTCGATCTTTCGCAACAGACAATCGGTGTGCTTCGAGACCTTGACCATATCGGGATCGAGGCGGTGATCCTCGAAAGCTACGAGCAGGCTTGCCACGCTCTCTCGACGCATGGCGCCCGGTTGATCGAGATCAGCATCAATCGCTGGGAACCGGTACGGCTGCGCCGTTCAGCGCTGCTGATCGCGGAGGCCGAGGCCTGCTTGGTGCATGCGGCCCTGATCGATGATCCGGCTGCAGCTTCTGCTGATTTCCGGGCAGCACGTGCCTTCGGTCGTGCAGCAACGCCAGCACGCCTTGACGCAGCACGGGCTCAACTCGAACAGGTGAATGCCGAACTGAGGCAGGTGCTGGCCGAGGTGGACGCGATCTTCCTGCCGACAGCACCGCAGCGAGCCTTTGCCCACGGCACGCCAGCTCCCGCGAACCAGGCTGATCTCACCGTGCTTGCCAATGCGGCCGGACTTCCAGCCATCGCCTTTCCATGGCCTGCCTCTGGCGGATACCCATCCGACAAGGCCCTGCCGGCCTCGATGCAGCTGATCGGCAGGGACTTTGAGGAGGCAAAGATCGTGGCCATTGCAGAGATATTGTTTCACGCCGGTGGCCAGCGTCCATCTGAGCGATGCCCAGACGCTCACCGATTGGGAAAGCCGTGGCTGCCCCGCAATATGCAAACGGGCCGATAATCGTCGGCTCGCCATAATCTTGCGCCAGCTTCTGGGTCGCGGTCGTCACTTGGCGACAGCTCTGATTGCGGGCTTAACATTCATCTGTCTGCTGATTGCTATATTAATCGACTGATTGATCTGTGGTCGACTGTTCGGGCTGATCCAGATCGGGCTTTTGCTCATCACAAACTGAACGATTGCGGTTTGCCTAAACTTGAAGATTGTGCTTCCGTTTTTCGGAAAAGCCACATGTTTTATCCTGGTGTACAGGCACAAGTGGCGGCTCAATCAAAAAGCTTCCAGAATGCTGAAAAGCTCTCGAACAAACCGGAGCGCGTCCAAAATGGCTGCTTTCCGGTGATCCCCCCACGTATCGACCCCGGCAAGCGACCGGCTGCTTCCGGCCGTGAAGCGGCGGTTCGTCTCCATTCTCAAACCTGGGATGGACAGCATGCTCACGGACCCACCCATGGCGTGTTGTCACCGCTCCTTGCGTTTCTGCCGTTTCTCTCGATCGGTTCGAAACGAAAACGCGACCCAAAGACCGTAACTGTCGTCGTTGCAAGAGCTGTCCGATGACAGTAGTATGATTACCGGATGGCCGGAGCAATCGGCTACCTTAAAAATAGAGGATGGAGGAACCCACCATGCTGACCCGTCGCCTCTGGCTTGGCATCGCCATGTCCTGCATCGCTGTAACGCCCCTTGCCTCCCGTATGCCGCAGAACCGCACCGCTTCGGTGGACACGGCCGTGCAGCAATTGGTAGCCGGCAATTCGACGCCGGGCATCGTCGTGCTGATCCTGCAGGACGGCCAGCCCATCTATCAGCGCGCTCACGGCCTGCGCGAAGCCGGCGGCAGCGTACCGATCGCCATGACGGACATGTTCCGCCTCGCATCAATGACGAAAGTCATCACTTCCACCGCAGCTTTGATGCTGGTCGAACAGCGTCGGCTTGACCTCGACGACCCGGTGTCGCGCCATCTGCCGGAATTCGCCAACTTGCGCGTGCGCCAAGCCGACGGCAGCTTGACCGCACATGAGCGGGCACCCACTATCCGCGACCTGATGAACCACACGGCGGGCTTCTCGTACTCATTCATGAATGCGCCGGGCATCGTTGCCGCCTATCGCGATGCCGGCGTAACGGATGGACTGGCGACCAGTCTCTCCGCCGACGAAGCGGCGCGTCGCCTGGCCGCATCGCCGTTGCGCCACCAGCCGGGCCGCGAGTTCCACTATTCGCTGGCGACCGACGTGCTGGGATGGGTGATCGAACGCGTCTCGGGCCAGCGCCTCGGTGATTTCGTCGCCGAGCGCATCGCCCGCCCACTTAACCTTGTTTCGCTGGCATTCCGCGTGCCGGCCGCGCAGGTTGAGCGCTTCGTGCCAGTAACCCGTCCGGCGGAGCCACGCCTCGCCCTGGGACTGGGCGTGGCGCCTTTGCGCGCGGCACAGGACGTTGCGTTCCCGGCCACAGGGGGCAGCGCACTGCTCGACCCCAATCGTCCCTTCGGTGCCGGCTACGATTCGGGTGGCGGCGGCATGGTCGGCGGCATCGCCGACTATGCCCGCTTCTTGACCATGCTGGCGCGCGGGGGCGAGATTGATGGCGTGCGCATCCTGCTGCCCGAGACGGTCCGGCTGATCGCCGAGAACCAGACCGGGTCGATGGCCACGCTGCGTGGTCCGGGCTGGGGTCATAGCCTCGGTGCGGGCGTGCTGGTGGATCCCGCTGCGGCCCGCACCCGCCTGCCTGCCGGCTCTTGGGGTTGGGGCGGCATCTACGGCACGCAGTTCTGGATCGACCCGATCAACCGCATTGTCGGCGTGGTCATGACGCAGACCTCGATCCTGGGGTCGGGGCCGATCGCCAACGCAGTGCGGGAGGCCGCCTACGTCGAGTGACGGAGCAAAAGGCCGTTGCAGCACAACCCGAGAGTTTTGCACTGCGGATCGCGTTCATTGATCTTAGCAGCTTGAAGGTAGCAGAAGTCAGCTGCAATCTTGTCAGCTCGTGGTGGGCTCCTTGCCCTGTCAACGGTCTTCGCGAAACTCGCGGCTGGCATCGGCTAGTCGCCGATAGCGCTTTGACGTGGTTGAGCCTCGGCGCAGCGGCGGTCCCGCCCGACAGCGGTGAAGTGGTGGAAGCCTTGAAGCTTCTGAAGGAACTGTCGCTCGATGGGGCAATCGTGACGGGGGGATGCGGCCTTCACGACCGAGAGGATCGCACGAGCCATCATAGGCAGGGGCGGGCACTATTGTCTCCTCGTCAAAGGCAACCAGTCGGAGTTGCAAGCCGAGATCGCCCACCGCTTCGGCGATGATTCCCCCCTCAAGGTTCGCCAGTCGTCCGGATCAGCCTGACGACCCGCTCGATCCGCCTGATCTGAGGCGCGCCCAGGACGTCGATCATGGTCATGGCAGGATCGAGACACGCCGCATCGCCGTGCACTCCATTCCGGCAAGGCTCGATCAGACCTGGCCCGCCGCCAGCTTCGTTGTCCGGATCGAACGGCTGTGTGAGACCAGGAGCCACTGCACGCGTTAGGTCATCCATGCCATCTATGTCATCTACGTCATTACCTCCATTTGTTTCATTCCTGGCGAAATTGCCACAACCCGCGCGCTTGGTCACACATGATGGATACGTGTGGCGTCGACCAAGTCTTATGTCTTATATAAGACTTGTCTTTCGTCTGGCTCTTTGACATAAAAGGGGACTGGTGCCGGGACAGAAGTTCAGTCACCATCTGCGAAAGGCGTCCGATAGAGACGCTGTGGCAACAGGAGGGAACGGCACGTGGCAGCGGTTACGATCCGCAAGGTCCGCAAGGTCTTTGGCAAGGTGGAGGTTATCCACGGCATCGATCTGACCTTTGGCGATGGCGAGTTTGTGGTGCTGGTCGGCCCGTCTGGTTGCGGAAAATCGACGCTTCTGCGCATGGTTGCGGGGCTTGAATCGGTCACTGACGGCGAGATCGATATTGGCGGTGTGGTGGTCAACGACCTGGCACCGCGCGACCGGGACATCGCGATGGTGTTTCAGGACTACGCGCTTTATCCGCACAAGAGTGTTTACGACAACATGGGCTTTGGCCTGAAGATGCGCGGTGCGTCAGCTTCAGAGATCGAGGAGCGCGTTCGGGAAGCATCCGATGTGCTGCAAATCGGGCATCTGCTCGACCGCAGGCCGGGCCAGCTCTCCGGCGGGCAGCGCCAGCGCGTCGCCATGGGCCGCGCCATTGTGCGCAGGCCAAAAGTGTTCCTGTTCGACGAGCCCTTGTCCAATCTTGATGCCCAGCTTCGCGCGGAGGTCCGCATCGAGATCAAGAAGCTGCACCAGCGCTTCGGCACGTCCATTGTCTACGTGACCCACGACCAGGTCGAGGCAATGACGCTGGCGGACCGCATTGCCGTCCTGCGCGGCGGGCATCTGGAACAATTCGCCACCCCTGACGAAATCTACAACAAACCCGCTTCGAAGTTCGTGGCGGGCTTCATGGGATCGCCGCCGATGAGCTTTGCCCGCCTGACGGCGAGCTCCGACGGCAAGACACTCAGCATGCCATCTGGAGTGGTTCTGCCTGCGCGGGCAGGGCTTGGCGCGGGCAGGGCCTACGATGCGGGTTTCAGGCCGGAGCACGTCAAGCTGGGAGCCGATGCCTTTTCCGGGGCTGTCAACACGAAAGCCCGGGTCGAGATACTAGAGCCGCTCGGGGCCGAGACCCTTGCGCTGCTCAGCGTTGGAGGGGCAACCTTGACGGGGCGCTTTCCGCCGCAGGCAGGCGTCAAGTCCGGCGATGAGGTCACCGTGTCACTTGGCGCTGCCGAGATGCACCTGTTCGATACCGAAACCGGCCAGGCCATTGCGGCCTGAAACTGACAGAAGCCAATTCAAAAACCATCCACGGGAGGACAATCGATGAAAAAGCGGACATTTCTCAGCATATCGCTCGGTCTGGCACTCAGCGTCAGCACGGTGAGCCTTGCCATAGCGCAAACGACGCTGCGCATCTTTACAGGTGGCCAGCAGCGCCCGGACGTGATGCGCAAGATCGCGGACGACTACGAGAAGCGCACGCCCGGTGTGAAAATCGAGGTCGAGATCGGCGGTGCCACTTCCGAACAGCAGCAGCAGTATCTCAACACGGTGCTGGCCTCGAAGGACTCGGCGCTGGATGTCATCCTGATCGATGTCATCCGCCCGGCTCAGTGGGCCGCCGCGCAATGGGCCGAGCCGCTTGACGCGTTCCTGGGTGCCGACAAGGACAAGATCATGGCGCGCTATCTGCCCGCCTATCGCGAAGCCAACATTGTCGGTGGCAAGGTGATCGCGCTGCCCTACTTCGCCGATGCGCAGTTCCTCTATTATCGCAAGGACCTCTTGGAAAAGCACGGCGTGCAGCCACCGAAGACCTGGGCCGAGCTCCAGGCCGGTGCACAGAAAATCCAGGCCGCTGAAGGCAACGCAAACTTGTCCGGTTTTCAGACCGCAGGCGCGCCGATCGAAGGCACTGTCTGCACCTATCTCGTGCCCATGTGGGGCGCCGGCACCAACCTGACCGACGCTGCTGGCAAGCTCAATCTCGCTACTGCCGACGCCAAGCGCCCGTTCGAACTCTGGGCTGGCCTCAAAGCCGCCAACGTCACGCCGCCTAACCTCGCCGAGATCCCGACCGACCGCATCCGCCAGAACTTCCAGGCCGGCAACCTCATCTTCGGCATGACCTGGGGCTATGTCTGGCAGCGTGCCGAGAACGATCCGGACAGCCAGGTGAAAGGCAAGGTCGGCGTCGTGCCGCTGCCCGGCTTTACTGCGGACAAGGCCGCGACCTGCATCGGCGGCTGGCAACTTGCGGTCTCGGCCTTCTCGAAGAACAAGAAGGCAGCCTTCGATTTCGCCATGTACCTGTCCTCGCCGGAAGTCGCCAAGGCACAGGCCATTGCGGCATCGCACCTGCCGGTGTTTGCCGAAACCTACTCTGATCCGGACGTGCTGAAGGCCAACCCATGGTTTGCCCAGGCGCTGCCGGTGGTGCAGACCGCCCGCGCGCGGCCCGTCTCGCCATCTTATCCGCGTGTCTCTGAAATCATCCGCACCAACATGAACGCCTTCCTCGCTGGCGCAAAAACCGCCGACGCCGCGCTGGCCGACATGACGCGTGATCTGGGGCAGGTCATTCGCTGACAATGCCACGTCGTCATTCCCGGGCTTGACCCGGGAACCCCATTCCGGACGGGATGGTCGGCCAAAAACCGACCATGACGCCCTCATCGAGGTGCCCCATGACCGCGAAACTTTCCTCACTCGAACGCAGCGAACGCCGCCTCGGCATCGCACTGCTGTTGCCGGCGTTCGCGCTGCTGGCCGGCGTGGTGCTTTACCCCATCGCCGCACTGATCCGCATGTCGTTCAGCGAAAACAAGCTGACCGAGCCTTGGGCAGCCAAGCCGTGGATCGGCTTCGAGAACTACTGGAAAGCCCTGGGCGACCAGCGCCTGTGGGAAGCAAGCTGGCATACCGCGCTCTACATCATCGTGACCGTGCCCGGCGCGGTGGCGCTGGGTCTCGGCCTTGCGCTGCTGGCCAACCAGCCATTCAAGGTGAAATGGCCGGTGCGGCTGGGGCTGCTTCTGCCATGGGCGCTTCCGCTGGTGTTCGCCGGCCTGATCTTCCGCTGGTTTTTCGAATACCAGCAGGGGCTGGTCAACAACCTCCTGATCTGGGTCGGTCTGTCGCCGGTCAATTGGCTGACGCAGGAAGGCCCGGCCTTTTTCGCGATCTGTGTGGCCATCATCTGGAAAACCTCGAGCTTTGCCGCACTCGTGCTGTTGGCTGGCCTGCAGACCATCCCCAAATCGCTCTACGAAGCGGCGGAAGTCGATGGCGCATCGAAGTGGAACCAGTTCAAGGAAATCACGCTGCCGATGCTGAAGCCTGCGATCATCGTGGCGCTGATCTTCCGCACCATCACGGCGATCCAGACTTTCGACATTCCCAAAGCCATGACTGATGGCGGGCCGGGCAACGCCACCGAGACGCTGGCCATGTACATCCACAAGACCACGATCGACTCACTCGATTTTGGCTACGGCTCGACCTTGGCCGTGCTGATGTTCATCGTCTCGGCCATCCTGACATCGATCTATCTGCGCCACACCCGGCGTGACCCAAGCGCAGGGAGGCACTGATGGTTCTTGTCGTTCTGATGTGCCCAACCGTCATTCCGGGGCATCGCACAGCAATGAGCCCGGAACCCATCAACGTGGGGCTTGGGGATGGGCCGGGTGCAGACATCGCCCGCGACAATGGCGCTGATGGGTTCAGGGCTCGGCTTTGCCGCCCCGGAATGACGGCGATTGCGGGCTTCGAAAGCGGAGGCAACCAGCCATGATGAAATTTCCGTCTCCCAAGAAAATGACGCTCATTGCCGGTGCCGTCGTGGCCATCAACGGCTTCTTTCCGGCGCTCTGGATCCTGTTCACCTCGCTCAAGACCGAGAGCGAGTTGATGCGGCTGCCGATTACCATCTGGCCACATGCGCCGACGCTCGGCAACTACACCCGTGTGTTCACCGATCAGCCGATCTTCCTGTTCATGTGGAACTCGTTCGTGGTGGCAACGCTGTCGACCATCCTTTGCGTCGTGGTCTCGGCGCTTGCAGCCTATGCGCTGGTGCGCCTGCGCATCCCTGCGCCGAATGTCATCCTGTCGGTGCTGCTGGCGGTGGCGATGTTCCCGCTGATCTCGCTGATGGTGCCGCTGTTTTCCGTGATGCGCGATCTGCAACTGCTCAACACCTGGTGGGCGCTGGTCTTTCCCTATGCTGTGCTGTCAATGCCGGTGTGCACGCTGGTGCTGATCTCGTTCTTCCAGGACATCCCGCGCGATCTGGAGAATGCTGCCATGATCGATGGCTGCTCGCGGCTTGGCGCGCTCTGGCATGTCGTCATTCCACTGACTGCGCCGGGGGTGTTCACCGCAGGCATCCTCGCGTTCGTCAATGCCTGGGACGAGTTCCTGCTGGCGCTCACGCTGGCCCCGCGCGTCGCCAGCCGCACCTTGCCGGTCGGTATCACACTGTATCAGGGTGAGTTCTCATTCCCCTGGCCGATCATCTCGGCGGCTCTGATCATCGCCATCGTTCCGATCTGCATCATCATCGCGATCTTTCAGGAACGCGTTGTGGGCGGGCTGACATCAGGCGGGGTGAAGGGGTGAGATGACTATCCTGCAGCTTGCGATATCCGATACTGATGTCGCCTGACTTGCAATTTCGGCCCTTGTCAGTTGTTTTTGGCTTGCACAGCAGGCGCAAATCTGGTGACTCAGCGCTAGCGCGGGTATAGCTCAATGGTAGAGCAGCAGCCTTCCAAG